>CAYNJD010000084.1:0-11708 GCA_964397355.1 uncultured Mycobacterium sp.
GCAGCGCCAGGTTGGCGCCGTCGAAGATGGTGTTCGCGTCCGAGCCGATCTGCACGCCCGACAGCAGCGGGAAGGCACAGTCGTCGAGCTCCATCACCACGCCCTCGAGCGCCTTGAGCGCGGGCTCGATCTCCAGCAGGCGCAGTTCGATCGGCCGGTCGGGGCCCAGCAGCGAGCCGCTGGCCAGGCGGAACAGCAGGCTGTAGCCGATCTGGCCGGCGGCGCCGGTGACGGCCACCTTGAGTGGGGTTGTGCTCACGTCAAGTGCTCCTCGAACGGGTCGGCAGGGTCTGGTTCGGTCCGGGTCGAAACTAGCGCACCACCGGCGGCGCGGAAACGCCGGGGACCAGCCGAACGGCGCTGACCGGTCACTTTGGGTGCGGGCGCGTAGCATTTGACCGGCACGTGCGCCGGGAGGGAGGGCCGCCATGACGGCGTTACGCGACCCGGTTCCGCGGGTGCTGGTCGACTGCGGCGTCTACACCGACGGTCAGCGGGTTCCCGGCGAGTTCACCCCGGCCGGTGCGATGGCCAAGGTGCGTGAGATCGAGGCGACACACCGCGAGGCGTTTGTCTGGGTGGGCCTGCACGAGCCCGACGAGCGGCAGATGCAGGCCGTGGCCGAGACCTTCGACCTGCACGAACTGTCCGTCGAGGACGCCGTGCACGCCCACCAGCGCCCCAAGCTGGAGCGCTACGACGAGACGCTGATCCTGGTGCTCAAAACCGTCAACTACGTCCTGCACGAATCGGCGGCGCTACCGCGGCAGATCGTCGAAACCGGCGAGATCATGATCTTCGTCGGCCGGAACTTCGTGGTCACCGTCCGCCACGGCGAACACAGCGGCCTGTCGGATGTCCGCAAGCGGATGGACGCCGACCCCGAGCACATGCGACTGGGTCCGTTCGCGGTGATGCATGCCATCGCCGACTACGTGGTCGACCGCTACGTCGAGGTGACCAACCTGATGGAAAGCGACATCGACGCCATCGAGGAGGTGGCGTTCGCACCCGACACCCGCACCGATGTCGAGCCGATCTACCAGATCAAGCGGGAAGTGGTCGAACTGCGGCGCGCGGTCGCACCACTGTCCGTCCCGTTTCAGCGGATGCAGTCCGACTACAAGGATCTGATCTCCAAGGAGGTCCGGCGTTATCTGCGTGACGTCGCCGACCACCACGCCCGCGCCGGCGAGCAGATCGCCAGCTACGACGAGACCCTGGTGTCGCTGGTGCAGGCGGCACTGGCGCGGGTGGGCATGCAGCAGAACACCGACATGCGCAAGATGTCGGCGTGGGCCGGCATCATCGCCATCCCGACCATGATCGCCGGGATCTACGGGATGAACTTCGACCACATGCCCGCGCTGCACTGGACGTTCAGCTATCCGGTGGTGCTGGCGGCCATGGCGGCGGTCAGCATGCTGTTATACCGGGCGTTTCGCCGCAACGGCTGGCTCTGACTGCCGGCTGCCGGGGTCAGCCCGGTTGGGATGCGGGGCGGTCCGGGTCGAACACGTCCACCCCATCGGCCCGCCAGGCCTCCCGCATCGCGTCGGCGCCCTTGAGGCGTACCCAGGCGGCCTCCGTCGCGGTGATCGGGATGGCCGAGAAGAACCGCACCGGCTCACGCGGTGACTCCAACTCCACCTCGGCGATGTCGCTGTCCCCCAGCAGTATCGCGGTGAACGGCACCGCACCCGACTGCCGGGTCCACAGCGGCCCGCCCAGGTCCAGCAGCGCGTCGGGCGCCAGCACCACCCCCTCCACCACCGGCGCGGCCGCCACCATGGCAAGACTGCGGGCCAGCCCGGCATCAGAACCCGAATTACGCAGCTGCAGAACCACTTCAGCGCGAGGCCCGCGCACCGGATCGGCGAGAATCTCACCGGGGTCGCCCATCGGATGCCGGGAACAGCCCACCGAGACGTAGTGCACCATCCGGTCGGCGCCCGGGCCGAACCGCAGCACCTCGATGGGCTCGACGCCCAGGAACGTCACGCGCGCGGCGTCGGGCTCGGCCGTGATACCCCTGGCCGCGAAGTGGCCCCGCAACTGCTGGCGCACCCGGTCCAGGTCGTCGCTCATCGCTCGGCCGGCGGCACGGTCAGGTTCACCCCGGACTCGGCATCGAACACCACCGCCGTGGCGGGGTCCAGCGCCAGTTCGATCGGCTCGCCGCCGGCCGCCTTGGACGCGGCGGGAACCCGTGCCACCAACTCACTTTCGGTCGATGACCCGGCCGGCTCGTTCGGGGTGAAGTACAGGTACTTGTCGGCGCCCAGCGATTCGACGAGGTCCACGCGGGCCGGGAAGGTCACCGCCCGGGCGCGCTGGGCGTCGTCGAGCAACCGGGCGTCGTCGAGGTGCTCGGGGCGTACCCCGATGACGACCTCACCGCCAGGCGGCTTGGGGTGCCGGCCGATCAGCTCGCGGGCCTCCGCGGTCAACGGCACCTCGCCGAACGGCAGCCGCGCGCCGGTCGAGGTCAGCGTGCCCGGGAAGAAGTTCATCGCCGGGGAGCCGACGAAACCGGCGACGAACCGGTTGGCGGGCCGCTGGTAGAGCTCGTCGGGAGTGCCGATCTGCTGCGCGACGCCGCCGTGCATCACCACCACCCGGTCACCGAGCGTCATCGCCTCGGTCTGGTCGTGGGTGACGTAGACGGTGGTGGTGCCCAGCCGCCGCTGCAGCCGGGCGATCTCGCTGCGCATCTGCACCCGCAGCTTGGCGTCCAGGTTCGACAGCGGCTCGTCCATCAGAAATGCCTTGGGGTGTCGCACGATCGCCCGCCCCATGGCCACCCGCTGCCGCTGCCCGCCGGACAGCTGCGACGGCTTGCGATCCAACAGTGCGGTCAGGTCGAGGATCTTGGCGACCTCGGCGACCTTCTCGGCGATCTGCGGCTTCTTCATCTTGGCCAGTGTCAACGGGAACGCGATGTTGCCGCGCACCGTCATGTGCGGGTAGAGCGCGTAAGACTGGAACACCATCGCGATGTCGCGGTCCTTGGGTGCGCGCTCGTTGACGCGTTCGCCCCCGATGCGCAGCTCCCCGGATGAGATCTCCTCCAGGCCGGCGATCATGTTCAGCGTGGTGGATTTTCCGCATCCGGACGGGCCCACCAGAATGATGAACTCGCCGTCGGCGATCGACAGCGACAGATCCTTCACCGCCACGGCACCATCGGGGTAGCTCTTGGTGATGTGGAGGAGTTCGATCTCTGCCATCGGCCTATCCCTTCACCGCGCCGGAGGTCAGTCCCGCCACGATCCGTCGTTGGAAGATTAGAACAAAGATGATGATCGGCACGGTGATGACCATCGCCCCGGCGGCAATCGAACCGGTCGGTTCCTCGAATTGCGAACTGCCGGTGAAGTTGGCGATCGCCACCGGCGCCGTCACCGAGGACTTGGTCGCCGTCAGCGACAACGCCAGCAGCAGGTCGTTCCAGGCGAAGATGAACACCAGGATCGCGGCGGTGACGATGCCCGGCGCCGCCAGCGGCGCGATCACCTTGCGGAACGCCTGGCCGGGGGTGGCACCGTCCATCTTGGCGGCCTTCTCCAGGTCCCACGGGATCTCGGAGAAGAACGCCGAGAGGGTGTAGATCGCCAGCGGCAGCGCGAAGGTGATGTAGGGAATGATCAGGCCAGGCCAGGTGTCGAACAGCCCGGTGGCCCGCTCGATGTTGAAAATCGGTGTCACCAGCGATATCTGGGGGAACATCGCGATCAGCAGCGCGGCCCCCACCAGCAGCCGCTTGCCTGCGAACTCCAGACGCGCCACCGCGTAGGCGGCCATCGCGCCGATCACCACGGCGATCACCGTGGTGATCAGCCCGATTCCGACGGAGTTGACCAGCGCCGAGCCGAAGACGTCCCCGGCGAAAATGCCGCGGTAGTTGTCCAGTGTCACCGACGACGGAATGAGCTTGCCGTCCTTGACCGTTGACGTCGGCTTCAGCGACAGCGAGAAAATCCACAGCACCGGCACCAGCGCATAGACCACCACGGCCAGGTCGATGATCAGCCACGCCGCGCGGCGGCGAAGATCGGTCATTTCTGGCCCGATCCCGGCGCCGCGGCGCCGAACACCTTGACGAACACCAGCGCGATCAGCGCCACGCAGCCGAAGATAAGCACCGAGATCGCCGACCCCAGGCCCACGTTGAAGCCCTTGAACAGGTTGTCGTAGCCCAGGATCGACACCGAGCCGGTGTTGTTGGAGCCGCTTGTGAGCACATAGATGTTGTCGAAGATCCGGAACGCGTCCAGCGTGCGGAACAGCAGGGCCACCAGGATGGCCGGTTTCATCATCGGCAGGATGATCTTGACCAACCGCCGCCAAGCGCCGGCCCCGTCGACCTGCGCCGCCTTGAGCAGGTCGTCGGGCACCAGCGCCAGCCCGGCCAGCAGCAGCAGCGCCATGAACGGTGTCGTCTTCCATACCTCGGCCAACACCACGATCCCCAGCGAGGACAGTTGGTGGGTCAGCGGCGCAGAGCCGTCGGGCAGCAGATTCGCCAGGTAGCCGGTGCCCGGGGTCCAGGCGTAATACCAGCTGTAGGCGGCGGCCACCGTGACGATGCCGTAGGGCACCAGCACCGCGGTGCGCACCATGCCCTTGGCGAACAGGCTGCGGTGCATCACCAGCGCCAGCGCCAGGCCCAGCACGAATTCGATGGCCACCGAGACCACGGTGATGCCCAGCGTCACCGAAAACGCCGTCCACCAGTAGGAATCGGCCAAGGTGGTCTGGTAGTTGGCCAGGCCGACGAACGCGGTGTCGTCCGGCGTGGCCAGGTTGTAGCGCAGCAGGCTCAGCCAGATCGCGTAGCCGATCGGATAGGCCGTCACCGCCAGCATCAGGATCACCGCCGGCGCGACGAGCAACACCGCCAGCCGCCGCTGCGATCTCTCGTCGGCGCGCGTGCTCACGGGATCAACCCCTTGCCGTCGATGGCCTTGCGGACCTGCACGGCGAGTTCGTCAGCGGTGCGTTCCGGGTCGATCGCGGTGATGGGCGCCAGCGTCGCCGATATCCGGGTCGACACCGCCTGGTAGAGCGGGGTCGCCGGGCGCACCGCCGCGTCGGTGAGCTGGCGGCGGATCACGTCGTGCTGCGGATACTTCTGCTGGAACTGCGGATCGGAGTACACCGAGGCGCGCACCGCGGGCAGACCGCCCTCGATCGCGACGTACTTCTGGTTGGCCGCACTGCGCAGGCAGCGCACCGCCTCGAACGCCTCGGCACGGTGCCGGGTGGTCTTGGCCACCGCCAGGTTCAGCCCGCCGAGGGTCACCTTGGCCGGATGGTCCGGCGACACCGCCGGATACGGCGCGAACCCGAGCACTCGGCGGCTGGCCTCGTAGGCGATGCGGTACTGCTTGTCGCTGGGAGCGAACGAGCCGACGCCGTCGATGCTGCCGGCCAGATCCGGACGTCGGTTCAGCGGCAGAAAGGCCACGCCGCCCTTGATGGCGTTCTCCAGCATGGACGGCAGCACGAACGGCCAGTTCACCTCGAGCGCCGCCTTGCCCTGCTCGAAAGCCAGCCGGGCCGTGCCCTCATCGCTCTGGGTGATCGAGGGATCGGCGCCCGGTGCGGTCGCCACCGCCTTCATGATCCGCAGCGCCGCGACGGTGGCGGCGCGGTGCTCGGCGGTGTCGGTCAGCGTGACCGTCTTGCCGTCGTCGTCGAGCACCTGCCCCCCGGCGCTTGCCAGCAGCGTGTTGAACCACACCACCAGGCCCTCGTACTGCTTGGCCTGCACCGCGATCCAGCTCGGCTGGCCGGCGGCGTGCAGCCGCGTCGCCTCGGCGACCATGCCGTCCCATGTCGACGGCGCAGCCGCCATCAGATCCGGCCGGTACCACAGCAATTGGGTGTTGGTGACGATCGGGGCGGCGTAGAGCCGCTGCCGCCAGCGGGCGGTCGCCAGCGGGCCGGGCAGGGTGTCGTCGGTGGCGTCGGCTTCGGCCTTCCCGGCCGGGTCGTCGGCGAGCGGCAACGCCCAGCCGGCCTCGGCGAACTCGGCCGTCCACACCACGTCCAGGCCCATCACGTCCAGGGTGCGGTCGTTGCCGGTGAGCCGACGGGCCAGTTGCAGCCGCTGGTCATCGGCGGCTCGCGGCAGGCTGAACTGCTGGACCCGGTAGCGGCCACCGGCCTGCTCGGTGCACCGCCGGGCCATGACGCGGAAGGTCGCAGCATCGTTGGCCGGGGTGTAGACGCTGATCACCACGCCCTCGCCGGCCTGCCCGGCCGATCCGCAGGCCGCCCCGGATGCGACGGTCAGCACCGCGCATGCAGCCGCGCCCAGCCGCCGCACGCGACCGCGCCGACTCGCCACGCCGCCCGCCTCCCCGTCGTGAGTTTTCGTGCCAGAACCGTAGATCCGGTCGCCCGCGGTGTGCAACAGCACCCGTCAGAGGGTCAATTTCGCCAGCAGATCCCGGCCCTGCTCGGCACTCTGCGGGTCGCACAGGACGTCGTAGCGGCCCGCGACCAACTGCATGGTGGAGCTGAAATCCCTTGTGCCGCGGGCCATCGCGTAGGGCACCGATGAGGTGATCAAACCGAAGAACACCCCGGCGATCAGGCCCGTCACCAGCGCCTGGGCCGGGTTGGCGCTGAAGATGCCCAGCACCAGGCCGATGAACAACCCCAGCCAGGCCCCGGTCAGCACGCCGCCGCCGAGCACCTTGGGCCAGGTGAGCCGGCCGGTGACTCGCTCGACCTGCATCAGGTCGACGCCGACGATCGTCACCTGGTGCACCGGGAACTGCTGATCGGACAGGTAGTCCACCGCGCGCTGCGCCTCGGCGTAGGTGGGATAGGACCCGATCGGCCAGCCTTTGGGCGGCGTGGGCAGGCGGGCCACGTCACGCCGCCCCGGGGCCGCTGCCGCACCACCGAGCGGATCGGGGGACTGTCCAGGCTGAAAGGGGCTGGTCATGGGGCTTCTCTCTCCTTGTTTCGGGAAGCTTCCGGGATGGCGGACCGGCACTCCGTGCACGGCGTGGCTGCCGGCGCATCCGCTAGGTTGAACAGCATGACAGCTCCCGGCGGGGATTCTGGCGAGAATCCACGAGCCAATGCCGACCAACCCTGGCCCGACACGGGTGGGCAGACCCCTGAACAGGGTGGTTGGCCCTATCCGCCGGGCTTCGACGTCCCCCCTCCGGCTCCCGGTTACCCGCCGGGGGGATTTCCGCCGCCACCGCCGCCGGGGGGTTATCCGCCGCCACCGCCGCCCGGCGGCTACCCACCGCCACCGTCGCCCGGCGGCTACCCACCGCCCGGCGGCTATCCGCCGGCCGGCTACGGAACATCAGCTGACCACCAGGGCTTTCCCACACCGCCCGGTTACCCGCCCCCGGGCTACGGCACACCACCGGGCTATCCCCCGCCCGGCTACGGCACGCCCTACCCGGGCGGCTACCCGGGCGAGCCGCAGAAGACCAACGTCTTGGCGACCACCTCGCTGGTGGTGTCCCTGCTCGGCCTGGTGTTCTGGCCGCTGGCGGTGGTCGGGGCCGCACTGGGTGTCGTGGCGCTGAACCAGATCAAGCGGACCCGCGAGGGCGGTCACGGACTGGCGGTGGCCGGCACCGCGATCGGCGCCGCAGCGGTGGTGCTGTCGTTCATCCTCGCGATGGTCGCGCTGCACTGACCGCGCATCAGGTCATCGACGGCGACCCGCTTCGCCCGGCTCCGCCGCGCTCGCGATCGCCTCAGGTCATCGACGGCGACCCGCCTTAACTCGGCGGCTCGAACGGCGGTGCCTCCCGGCGCATCCCGGCCGCCCGGCCCTTGCCGGCCACCACCAGCGCCATTTTGCGGCTGGCCTCGTCGAGCATCTCGTCGCCGAGCATCACCGCGCCGCGGGCGCCGCCGGCCTGCGAGGTGTGCCACGCGTAGGCCTCCAGAATCAGCTCGGCATGGTCGTATTCGGCCTGCCGCGGACTGAAGATCTCATTGCCCGCCGCAATCTGGTCGGGGTGCAGCACCCACTTGCCGTCGTAACCCAGGGCCGCGGAACGACCCGCCACCCGGCGAAACGCCTCGATGTCACGGACCTTCAGGTAGGGCCCGTCGACGGCGGCGAGGCCGTGGGCGCGGGCGGCGACCAGGATCGTCATCAAGACATGGTGGTAGGCGTCGCCCTCGGTGTAGCCCTCGGGCTGCTCGCCGACCTCCAGGGTGCGGGTGTTGAGGCTGGCCATCAGGTCGGCCGGGCCGAGCACCAGGGCCTGCACCCGTGGCGCGGCGGCGATCGCGTTGATGTTGGTCAGCCCGCTGGCGTCCTCGATCTGGGCGTCGATGCCGATCTGGCCGACCGGCAGGCCATGAATGGTCTCCAACTGGGTCAACAGCAGGTCGAGAGCCTGCACGTGGGACGCGTCGGACACCTTGGGCAGCACCACCACGTCGAGCCGCGCCCCGGCGGCGCCGACGGCCGAGACCACCTCGATCAGGTCGGCATGGGTCCACGGTGTGGTCCAGTCGTTGACCCGTACCCCCAGCAGCGGCGCCTTCCAGTCCGGCGCCGTGAGCGCCTCGGCCACCCTGGCCCGGGCCTGTTCCTTCGCGGCCGGGGCTACGGCGTCCTCCAAATCGAGGAAGACCTCGTCGGCGGGCAGACCCTTGGCCTTGTCGATCATCTTCTGACTGCTGCCGGGCACCGACAGGCAAGTACGGCGGGGGCGATATGCGTTGGTCACCTAAACACTCCTACCCTTTCAAGCATGGCGTCGAGCAACAGGGTTTACGCAGCGCGGCTGGCGCGGATGCTGGTGCTGGGCCCGTTCGGCGAATCCGTGGGGCGGGTCCGTGACGTCGTGGTCAGCCTCAGCATCGTGCGCCAGCAGCCGCGTGTGCTGGGACTCGTCGTCGAATTGCCCACCCGCAGACGCATCTTCGTACCCATTCTGCGGGTCGCGGCGATCGAGCCCAACGCGGTCACGCTCAACACCGGAACCGTGTCGCTGCGAAAGTTCACCCAGCGTCCCGGCGAGGTGCTGGTCCTCGGGCAGGTGCTGGACACCAAGGTCCGCGTCAACGACCCGGAACTGCCGGAGCTCGCCGGCGTCGATGTGGCCGTCACCGACCTGGCCATCGAGCAGAGCCGTACCCGCGACTGGCTGGTGACCCGTATCGCGGTGCGCCACTCCCGGCGGCTGGGCCGGCGAGCCAGCGTGCACGTCGTCGACTGGCACAACGTGCAGGGCCTGACCCCGTCCGCGCTGGCCCTGCCGGGCCAAGGCGTGGCCCAGCTGCTGCAGCAGTTCGAGGGCTGGCGGCCGATCGAGGTCGCCGACGCCATCCGCGAACTGCCGCCCAAGCGGCGCTACGAGGTGATCAACGCGCTGGACAACGCGCGGCTGGCCGACATCCTGCAGGAGTTGCCCGAAGAACGGCAGGCCGCCGTGATGGGTCAGCTGGGCACCGAACGCGCGGCCGCGGTGCTCGAGGAGATGGATCCCGACGACGCCGCCGACCTGCTTGGGGCGATGAACCCCGCCGAGGCCGAGGCACTGCTGGCGAGGATGGACCCCGACGACTCCGATCCGGTGCGCCGCCTGCTGGAGCACTCGCCCGACACCGCGGGCGGGTTGATGACCTCCAACCCGGTGGTGCTGACCGCCGACACATCGGTCGCCGAAGCGCTGGCCCGGGTACGCGACCCCGACCTGACCCCGGCGCTGTCGTCGCTGGTGTTCGTGACACGCCCGCCCACCGCCACCCCGACCGGCCACTACCTGGGCTGCATCCCGCTGCAGCGGCTGCTGCGGGTGCCGCCGGCCGAACTGGTCGGCGGTGTCCTCGACACCGATCTGCCGGGACTGACCCCCGAGGTCTCACTGGCCCAGCTGACCCGCTACTTCGCCGCCTACAACCTGGTCTGCGGGCCGGTGCTCGACGAGCAGAACCATCTGTTGGGAGCGGTTACCGTCGACGACGTGCTCGACCACCTGCTGCCGCGCGGTTGGCGCGAGAGCATGGACGAGCCGGAACTCGACCGAAACCTCGACGTCGCGGGGAGATCGTCATGACCAACCGCACGACGCTGTCCACACCCCGCACCTCGCGGTTGCCCAGCCTGCGGATGGATCCCGACGCCCTGGGCCGCTTCACCGAATCGGTGGCGCGATTCTTCGGCACCGGGCGTTACCTGGCCATCCAGACGGTGGTGGTGGTGGCCTGGATCGTGCTGAACATCTACGCGGTCAGCCTGAAATGGGACCCGTACCCATTCATCTTGCTCAACCTGGCGTTCTCCACCCAGGCCGCCTACGCCGCGCCGCTGATCCTGCTGGCCCAGAACCGGCAGGAGAACCGCGACCGCGTCAGCCTGGACGAAGACCGTCGCCGTGCCGCCCAGACCAAGGCCGACACCGAGTACCTGGCCCGGGAACTGGCGTCATTGCGGCTGGCGGTCGGCGAGGTCGCCACCCGCGACTACCTGCACCATGAGCTCGAGCGGGTCCGGGAACTGCTCGAAAACTTGCGCCCGGAGCCCGAACCGACCACGGCCGAACCCGCGCCCGGGACCGCGGGCCGGCCGGCATGACCCGCTGACGGATCGGATAACCGACACCGGCAGCACCAACGTTGGGTATGGTGACCTAGTTCACGAAGCCGAGGCGGCTTCATGAGGGTTTTACAGGCTTACCGAGTTCGGACAAGGGGCGGTCGAGTGCCTACAGGGGGCGGCGCAGCCGAGCACCCGTCCCGCGCGGCCAGATGGCGGCGGGCGGCCCGCGCTGCGCTGCGCCCTGCGTTCGGTCTGACGTTCATCACCCCACTGGTGTTCGCCGGTGCGGTGGGCGCCACGCCCCGCTCCCCGTCGACGTCGCTGCCGCTGCGCAACTCCGCGGTGACCCCGCTGGCGGCGGTGAACACCAGCTCCCCGGGCCGCTCGTCGGGCCCGTCGGTCGTCGCGGTGCCGCGCGCGCAGCCGAACGTGCATGTGGCCGCCGGGGCGCCGTCGGCACCGCCGGCGGCGGTCGTCTACGCGCCGGGCACATTGGGGATCCCCAAGACGGCGCTGGCGGCCTATCGCAACGCCGAACAGCAGATGGCGGTTGCCGCTCCCGGATGCGGGATCAGCTGGAACCTGCTGGCCGGGATCGGCCGCATCGAGTCCGGGCACGCCAACGGCGGCGCCACCGACGTACACGGCACCGCGCTGCAGCCGATCTACGGGCCGACGCTGGACGGTTCGCTGCCCGGAAACGAAGTCGTGGTGGCCAGCAGTGCGCCCGGGCGGGTCGTCTACGCCCGCGCCATGGGGCCGATGCAGTTCCTGCCCGGAACCTGGTCGCGCTACGCGGCAGACGGCGATGGCGACGGCAAGGCGGACCCGCAGAACGTCTACGACGCGACGCTGGCGGCCGCGCGCTACCTGTGCAGCGGCGGCCTCAACCTGCGCGAGCAGTCGCAGGTGTTGACCGCGATCCTGCGCTACAACAACTCGATGGCCTACGCCGAGAACGTGATGGGCTGGGCAGCGGCCTACGCCACCGGGGTGGCGCCGGTGGATCTACCGCCGATCGTCGGCCCGGCGCCGCCGATCGCGGACCTGCACCTCGAACACCTGGAACACCCGGAGGGACTCGGGCCGGGGTCGCCGTTGAACTGGCACGGCCTCACCCCGGTGGACCCGACGGCCGGGGCGTCGCTGATCGACCTGGGTCAGC
>CAYNJD010000085.1:0-8187 GCA_964397355.1 uncultured Mycobacterium sp.
GCCTCTTCCTGGGCCAGGACGACAACCCTGCGGGCACGGTCGGTAAATCTCTCGAACATCGGCGGCTACCTGCTCTCCCTCACCATCGGTACTTGGTCGGCCTCGGCTCGGCCTCACGTACCTGCCGTCCACTGTAGTGGGCGGCCGAGCGCGCTGTGACCTGCCTTGCAGTGGGTGGCCGAATCGACCACTTGTGGTGGCAGACCCGAAGGGCCTGGCACCGGATGCAAGAGAGCAACGCCGAACCCCCGGAATGCGTTCCGGTGGGTCACCGGGTTCGCCAGCAGCGAAAAGCCGGACTCTCGTTCTCTACGTGGCGGCGTGGAAAGCGTCGATGATGTCGGCCGGGATGCGTCCACGGGTCGACACGTTGTGGCCGTTGCGGCGGGCCCATTCGCGGATCGCGGCACTTTGCTCACGGTCGATCGCGCCGCGACGGCCGCTACCCGACCGGCCGCGCCGACGCCCCCCGACCCGACGGCCCGCGTCGGCCCACTTCTTCACCTCGGTGCGCAGTTTCGTGGCATTCTTGCTCGAAAGGTCGATCTCGTAGGTGACCCCGTCCAGCCCGAATTCGACCGTTTCGTCGGCAGCACCCTCACCATCGAAATCATCGATCAAGGTGACGGTCACTTTTTTCGCCATTGGCACCCCTCGGTTAGCTTTCCTGCGCGCAAACTGTACGCAAAGCCGTATTCGACCTCGCCGACCAATGTGCCATAAAAATACGCTTGCTTCAACACAACCTGTGCCCGCAGAGTTCAGTTGCTGTGGCGCCGAACAATCGGGAACAATACCGTGTCCCTAATTGACAGCCCGGTCAAGACCATCAGCAGGCGATCGATGCCCATTCCGGTCCCGGTGCACGGCGGCATGGCGTGTTCCATCGCGGCCAGGAAGTCCTCGTCGAGCGCCATCGCCTCGTCGTCGCCGGCCGCCGCGGCCCGCGCCTGGGCCGCGAAGCGCTCCCGCTGCACCACCGGATCGATGAGTTCGGAATAGCCGGTGGCCAGTTCAACACCGCGCATGTACAGGTCCCACTTCTCGGTGACACCGTCGATGCTGCGATGCTGACGGGTCAACGGAGTCGTCTCCACCGGAAAGTCCCGGACGAACGTGGGTGCGCTCAAGGTATTTCCCACCGCGTGCTCCCAGAGCTCTTCGACCAGCTTGCCATGCCCGAAGCCGCGGTCGGTGGGTATGTCGACACCCATGCCGTCGGCGATGGCCCATAACCGCTCGGCGGTGGTCGCCGGGGTGATCTCCTCACCGAGCGCATGCGACAGTGAGGGATACATTTCCACCGTCGTCCATTCGCCGTCAATGTCGTAGATGCTGCCGTCGGGAAGCGGCAGTCGACGGGTCCCGATCACCTCGTCGGCGACCTCTTGAATAATCTCTCGGGTTGCCACCGCCGAGTCGTCGTAGGTGCCATAGGCCTGGTAGGTCTCCAGCATCGAGAACTCCGGCGAATGAGTGGAATCCGCGCCTTCGTTTCGGAACACGCGATTCAGTTCGAAGACTCGGTCGAACCCGCCGACAACGCACCGTTTCAGGAACAGTTCGGGTGCGATTCGCAGGTAAAGGTCCGCGTCGAGAGCGTTCGAATGCGTGACGAACGGCCGGGCCGCGGCGCCGCCGGCCAATGTCTGCAACATCGGTGTTTCGACCTCGAGGAAACCGCGGCGCTCCAGCGCGTTTCGCACCGCGCGAATCACCAGGATCCGCTGCCGGGCCACGGTGCGCGCCTCCGGGCGCACGATCAGGTCGACGTAGCGTTGCCGAACCCGCGACTCCTCGCTCATCTCCTTGTGCGCGACCGGCAGTGGCCGCAGCGACTTCGATGCCATTCGCCAGGAATCGGCCAGCACCGACAGCTCGCCGCGCCGGGAGCTGATCACCTCACCGTGTACGTAAACGATGTCGCCGAGGTCGACGTCGGTCTTCCACGCCTCCAGCACCTGCTCGCCGACGCTGGCCAGGCTGATCATCACCTGCAACTGGGTGCCGTCGCCCTCCTGCAGGGTGGCGAAGCACAGTTTGCCCGAGTTGCGGGCGAACACCACCCGGCCGGCGACGCCGACGATGTCACCGGTGGCGGTGTCGGCGGCCAGATCGGGGTAGCGCGCCCGGATCTCGGCGAGGGTGTGGGTGCGGTCCACTGCCACGGGGTAGGGGTCATGGCCCTGCTCCAGCAGCCGTGCCCGCTTGTCGCGGCGGATCCGGAACTGCTCGGGAAGGTCGGATGCGTCCTGCGACGACTGAGGGGTATCGGCAGAGCTCACGACCCGCCAGCTTAGATGACCACCGAAAGGCATGATGAAAGGCTGGCGGCCGCAGCTGCGGCGCCTCGCGGAGTTGTCCGGCCGGGTGGTCTCGCCGGCCCCGCTCAGCGCGCCGGCCGCAACCTGCCCCGTTGACTGTCCCGGTTGCGTTCGAACACCAGCCGCAGCCCGTCCAGGGTGAGGTTGGCGTCGTAATGGTCAACGGTCTCGAGGTCGGCCAGCAGCAGCGGGGCGGTGTGCCCGGTCGCCACCACGGTCACGTTGTCGCCGAAGCCCGGTGTGTCGTCGCGGACCCGGCGCACCAGGCCGTCGACCAGCCCGGCGAACCCGAACACCGCACCGGCCTGCATGCATTCCACGGTGTTCTTGCCGATCACCGAGCGCGGGCGGGTGAGCTCGACGCGGCGCAGCCCCGCGGACCGGGCGGCCGCGGCGTCCGAGGAGATCTGCACGCCGGGCGCGATCGCGCCGCCCAGGAACTCGCCCTTGGCCGACACCACGTCGACGCAGATCGACGAACCGAAGTCGACGACGATCGCCGCCGTGTTGAACTTGTGGAAAGCGGCCAGGGCATTGACGATCCGGTCGGCACCGACTTCCTTGGGATTGTCCACCAGCAGCGGTATCCCGGTGCGCACACCCGGCTCGATCAGCACCGAGGGCACCGACGGCCAGTACTGGTCGAGCATCAGCCGCACCTCGTGCAGCACCGACGGCACGGTGGACAGCGCGGCAGCACCGGTCAGCTGTTCGCCGTCGTCGCCGATCAGGCCGTCCAGCGTCAACGCCAGCTCGTCGGCGGTGATCTCCGCCTCGGTGCGAATCCGCCACTGCTGCACGACATTCCCGTGCTCACCGGAGCCGGCGAGCAGACCGATGACGGTGTGGGTGTTACGGACGTCGATCGCCAGCAGCACGGCTATCGCACGCTTCTGGGCGAGAGCAGGTCCGCTACGTCATCGGGCACGAAAGCCGGGTCGGCACCGAGGTCCACCTGCTTGTTGTCGGAGTCGACGAACACGATCCGCGGGCGGTAGCGGCGGGCCTCGGCGTCATCCATGGTGCCGTAGGCGATCAGGATCACCAGGTCGCCGGGGTGTACCAGATGTGCTGCGGCGCCGTTGATCCCGATGATTCCACTGCCCCGCTCCCCGGTGATGGCGTAGGTGACCAGCCGGGCGCCGTTGTCGATGTCGACGATGGTCACCTGCTCGCCCTCGATCAGGTCGGCGGCGTCCATGAGGTCGGCGTCGATGGTCACCGAGCCTACGTAGTGCAGGTCGGCGTGGGTGACCGTGGCACGGTGAATCTTCGACTTGAGCATCGTCCGAAACATCAATTCCTCCGGGTTTGTGCGGCGGTTGATACGGGATATCCATCCGAACCGGCCGCCGCCGGGGCGGCGTCGGTGGGAAGTCCGAGCGTTATGGCGGCGTTGTCGAGCAGTCGGGTCGCGCCGACCCGGGCAGCGATCAGCAGCCGGCCCGGCCCGTCGGTGGGCGCCGGCCCCAGATCGACACCGCGCACCTCCAGGTAGTCGACGTCGACCGTGGGCGCCGCTGACAGCACCGCACCGGCGGCGGACAGCACCGCGGCCGCCCCGGCAGCAGCGGCGTGCTCACCGGCCGCCAGCGCCGCCGACAACACCGCCGCGGCCTCGCGCTGCGCCGGATCGAGGTAACGGTTGCGCGACGACATCGCCAGGCCGTCGAACTCACGCACCGTCGGCACGCCCACCACGGTCACGTCGAGATTGAGATCGGCGACCAGCTGGCGCACCAGCACCAGCTGCTGATAGTCCTTCTCGCCGAAGAACACCCGATCGGGGCGCACGATCGACAGCAGTTTGCAGACCACGGTCAGCATCCCGGCGAAGTGCGTCGGGCGCGCGGCGCCTTCCAGCTCGGCGCCCAGCGGGCCGGGCTGCACGGCGGTCCGCGGACCGTCGGGGTACATCGCCGCGGCGGTCGGGGTGAAGACCACGTCGACGTCTGCGGCGCGCAGCATGGCCAGGTCCTCGTCCAGGGTGCGCGGGTAGGCGTCCAGATCCTCACCGGCGCCGAACTGCAGCGGGTTGACGAAGATGGACACCACCACCACCGCGCCGGGCACCTTACGCGCGGCGCGCACCAGCGCCAGGTGACCGTCGTGCAGCGCACCCATGGTCGGCACCAGCATCACCCGGCGACCGGTGGACCGCAGCGCACGGCTGACGCGCGCGACCTCGTCCGGCCGGGCGTAGACGTTGAGCCCACCCGGGGTGAAGGTCGGTGATGCGTTGACGCTCACCGCGCCAGCACCGCGAGCACATCGTCGGCGGCATCCGCGCGGTGCGCGGTGCGCAGCGCGTTGGTCCGGTAGGCCTCGGCCAGATCCGGGTCCACACCGGCCAGCGCCGCCAGATGCCGGGCCAGCGTGGCCGAATCCCCCCGCGCCACCGGCCCGGTCAGCGCGGCCCGGCCGTCGCGCAGCGTGTTTGCCAGTGCGGCGCGCACCAGCGGCCCCAGCACCCGCTCGGCGACGCCGTCGGGATCGGCCACCTGGCCGGCGCCCAGGCGCCCCGGCAGCGCCGCCCGCAGCGCCGCCAGCGCGTCATCGATCACGGTGACCACGTGGTTTCCGCCGTGACACAGCGCCGCGTGATACAGCGTGCGGGCGGTTTCATCGACCCGGAACGGTTCGGCGCCGATCTCCAGGGTCAGCGCCGCTGCGATGGCGTAGCCGATCTCGTCGGCGGCGGTGATACCGAAACAGCTCTCCGAGAGCCGGTCGATGTCCTCGTCGGAGCCGGTGAACGTCATGGCGGGGTGGACCGCCAGCGGCAGGCAGCCCTGCTCGGTCAACGGCGCCAGCACACCGATCCCGGTGGCCCCTGAGGTGTGCACGACGATGGTGCCGGCCCGCACCGCGCCGGTGGCCGCCAAGCCGGCGACGATGCCGGCCAGTTCGGTGTCGGGGACGGCCAGCAGCAGCAGTTCGGCATCGCCGGCGACATCGGCGGCCGGCCGCACCAGGGTGTCGGGCAGCCGGCGCCGGGCGCGCTGCCGCGACTCCTCGGAGATGGCGCTGCACGCCACCACGACGTGCTCGGCACGCTCCAAGGCCACACCCAATGCGGTGCCGACCCGGCCGGCGGAGATGACGCCCACCTTGAGCCGGGCGGGCCGCAACCCGTCGAACTGCACCATGCAGACGACCTCACAGGTTCTCTTGGTTTCGTTCCAGTCCCGCGCTGCGGGTACCGGACGGTCGCCGGAGATTCTATCCCGATCGGGCGCGGCCCGGCGAGTGACGTTGGTCGCAGGCCCGGGGCGCTACTCCTCGCGGCGACGGCGCCGGCGGCCCTCCACGGGGCCGGGCTGCAGCCGGGCCAGCAACTCGGCGACCGACTGGCCGCCGGTGGCCGGGCCGTCTTCGCCGCCCTGCTCGGCACCGGCGGAATGCCGTGCCGCCGGGCCGCTGGCCGCTGCCGACTCCGGGTCGCTCGGCGGTGCCGGTTCCGGGGCGCTCACAGCCGCGGGCGCCGGCTCGGCCGAATGGCGCGAGCGCGCCCGCCGACGCCCTCCCCCATCGCGGCTTGCCGGCTCGGCGCCGTTCACCGGCCCCTCGGCGGGGCCGGCGTGGCGGCCGCGCCTGGGCGGCGTGTCCTCGCTGCGCTCGTGCGCACCTGCGGCGTGATCACCGGAATGCTTGGGCTCGGCGGCACCGTGCCTGCCGGATTCCGCGGGAGCATCGGCGGCCCAGTTGCTTCCCGGCGCGCCGGGCGGCAGCCACTCCCCCTCGGCACCAACAGGTTTCCAGTTCGAGGACGACGCGCTGGGCTGTGCCACCCACGGTGGCGTCGGTGGCGTCGGTGGTGTGGGTGGTGGCGGCGGTTCCGGCTCGCGGCGGGGTTCCGGCGCGACGAAGGGCTGCGGCGGCTGCGTCCACCGGCCCGCGGGTTGCGGGGTCTCTTCGGCCGCTCGGCGCGGCGTCTCGTCACGGGCGCGGCGGGGCGCCTCGTCGGTGGCCCGGCGATGCGAACCCCGATAACCGTCCGCGGGCGGCGCCTGGGGCGGTTGAGGCGCCTGCGATGCCTGAGGCGTCGGGATCCCGCCCGTCGGTATCCCCACCTCCGGGACGTCGATGATCGGGTTCTCGGCGGTCTGGGTGACCGCATCCTCGGGGTAGAGCGTCGTTGCCGGGGTGACCCGCGTGGTGACGGACTCACCACCCGAGCGAGCCCAGTCGCTGTAGGCGCGGATAGTCGTGCGCGCAGCGGAATCAGTCTCCAGCGCCGGCCGGTTGCTCAAGTCGGCGTCGAACAAGATCTCCAGGTTGGTCCGCAGCGCGGCCAGCTCGGCCCGCAACGCCGCGACCTCGTCGGCGGCCTGGGCGCGCAGTTCCGAGGCCAACTCGCGGCGCAGTTGCGACTCCACCGTCAGCTCGTACTCGCGCCGCGCCGAGATCTCGCGGTCCAGCTGCAGGTCGTAGACCAGCTTCAGGTCGCGGGCACGCGCCTGGTCCACATCGCTTTGCCGCCGGTAGATCACCGACACGAAGGCCGCCGCGACCGCGGCCCACAGCGCCACGATGACCGCGAGCTTCAGCAACTCCACCCGACTGGTGAACACCAGCACCGAACTCGCGGCGATGGCAAGGATCAGCAACGCCGTCATCAGCGTCCAGCCCGGCCTGCGAGCGCCACGCCTACCCGGGGCGCGGGACAGGACCGAATTCATCTGCGCCGCTCCACCTCGTCGCCTTGTTCCACCCACAGCTTCGCGGCCGGGGAGTGCCCCACCGGCTCTTTGCTGGCGGGCATTGCCCGACTGTACCTGTACGAGGTCACTCCGCGTGTCGCCCCGCTCCGGCGATTCTCACCCCGGTTGATTTCCGGTCAGCTGTGAGGACTGACCGGGGTCCTGCGGCGACTTGCAGCAGTGCTGCAGCCACAGCGCTGCGACGAGCAGAGCCAGCGCGCTGACCGCGGCCACCACGGCGCCGCCGGTGTCCTCGGCGGCGACGTGCAGCGTGGACCGGTGCGGCAGCAGGTACCCCAGCACGCCCAGCCAGAAGCCCAGCACCAGCGCGCCCATCCAGGCCGAGGCCTTGGCGACCACCACGCTGCGGGCCACCGCCAGCGGATGCAGCCAACCCGGCCCGACGCCGATCCGGCCGTCCTCGATCTTCGCCCGGACATGGCGACCCCAGGCCGCCTCGGCGATCGCGACCGCGGCCAGCGATATCCCGGTCCACACCGTGATCGGCGGGAACCATCGGTACAGCAGCTGGACCGCCAGGTAACTGATGACGGCGGCGGCGACGACCGCCGCGGTGACGTCTCGTTTGCGGGTGGGGCCCATCAGCGATGCAGCACCAGATCGGTCAACCGCAGCGATGTGCGGTCGGCGGGGTCGAGTTCGTCCAGCAGATCGGCCACCGCGCACCGTCGACCGGCCACCGTCAGTTGCGCGTCGGGTTCGACGTCGAGCCACGGGACCATGACGAAGGCACGCAGATGGGCCAGCGGATGCGGCAGCGTCAGCCCGTGGTCGCGGGACAACAGCTCGGCCGGTTCGCCGGAGGGCCCCGATGTGGTGTCTCGGCAGCTGATGACGTCGACGTCGAGGGTTCTCGGACCCCAGCGTTCGCCGCGCACCCGGTGCGCGGCCGCCTCCAGTTCGTGGGCCCGGCGCAGCCAGCCGTGTCCGTCGGTGTCGGAGTCCTCGACCATCAGCACCGCGTTGAGGAAGCGGCCCTGATCGACGCCGCCCCACGCCTCGGACTCGTACACCGGCGACACCTCGCGCACCGCCGCGCCCAGGCCGTCGACCGCGGACTGCAGCCGGGCCAGCCGGTCGCCCAGGTTGGACCCGATCGAGAGCACCGCTTCAGTCATGGCGCCGCTCCTCCCCGTCGC
>CAYNJD010000085.1:8287-10968 GCA_964397355.1 uncultured Mycobacterium sp.
GTCATGGCGCCGCTCCTCCCCGTCGCCTGCGCGCGTCATGCCGGCACCACCGCGCCGCGCCGGTCGCGCCGGGACCGCCGCGCCACCACCGCGACGTCGGCGAAGGTCAGCGGGATCGGTGCGTGCGGCTTGTGCAGCGTCACCTCGACGGCCTGCACCCGCGCATCGCCCATGACCTCCTCGGCGATCTCGGCGGCCACGGTCTCGATCAGGTCGCGCGCCGGGCCGGTGACGATGTCCGCGGCCCGCTGCGCCAGCAGCCCGTAGTCGTAGGTGTCGGCGAGCGCGTCGCTGGCTGCCGCACCGGACAGATCCATCCACACCGTGATGTCGACGATGAACTCCTGACCATCGGCCCGCTCGTGGGCGAACACGCCGTGGTTGCCGCGAACCTTCAGGCCGCGCAACTCGATCCGATCAGTCATCGCTGGTGCCTCCTTGCGTCCAGGCTTCGGCGACCTTAAGCGCGTCGACGGAGGCCCGCACGTCGTGCACCCGCACGCCCCAGGCGCCGTGCAGGCCGGCCAGCGCCGAGACCACCGCGGTGGCCGTCTCCCGCTCGTCGGGCGGTCGCGGCACCCCGTCGGCCCCGGACAGCAGCCTACCCAGAAACCGTTTGCGCGACGCCCCGACGAGCACCGGTATGCCGACTTCGACCAGTTGCGGAAGGTCATGCAGCAGAGCCCAATTGTGTTGCGCGGTCTTGGCGAAACCCAGCCCGGGATCGATGATCAGTTTCGCCGGGTCCACACCGGCCGCGACGGCGGCGTCGACCCGGGCAAGCAGGTCGCCGCGGACCTCGGCGGCGACGTCGCGGTAGCACGGCACCCGGTGCGGGTGCTCGGGATCGACCGGCCGCCAGTGCATCAGCACCCACCGAGCACCCGAGGCGGCCAGCAGGGGCGCCATCGCGGGGTCGGCCTGTCCGCCGGACACGTCGTTGACAATTTCGGCGCCGCAGTCCAGCGCGGCCCGCGCCACCGCGGCGTTCATCGTGTCAATGCTGACCGTAATGCCCTGGGCAGCAAGTTCTCTCACCACCGGGATGACCCGCTGCGCTTCCGCCTGCGGATCGGCGCGCACCGCGCCGGGCCGGGTGGACTCGCCGCCGACGTCGATGATCGCCGCCTCCTGGGCCGCCAGCGCCACGCCGTGCTCGACAGCGCGCTCGACACTCAGATAGCGCCCGCCGTCGGAGAACGAATCGGCGGTGACGTTGACCACCCCGACGACCTGCACGCGTATCGGGCTCACTTGCGCCGGATGAGTTCCAGGGCCTCGGCGCGCGACGCGCTGTCGGTTTTGAACTGGCCGCGCACCGCCGAGGTGGTGGTGACCGCGCCGGGTTTTCGAACGCCCCGCATCGCCATGCACAGGTGCTCGGCCTCGACCACCACGATGACGCCGCGGGGTTTGAGTTTGCGCATCAGCGCGTCGGCGACCTGGCCGGTCAACCGCTCCTGCACCTGCGGCCGCTTGGCGTAGAGGTCGACCACCCGCGCCAGCTTGGACAGGCCGGTGATCCGGCCGTCGTCGCCGGGGATGTAGCCGACGTGCGCAACGCCGTGGAACGACACCAGATGATGCTCGCAGGTCGAATACAGCGGGATCTCCTTGACGAGCACCAGTTCGTCGTGCTGTTCGTCGAAGGTGGTCTCCAGCACCGTGTCCGGGTCGGTGTAGAGCCCGGCGAACATCTCCCGGTAGGCCCGCGCCACCCGCGCCGGGGTATCGACCAGACCCGCTCGGTCCGGATCCTCGCCCACCGCATACAGCAGTTCGCGCACCGCGGCCTCGGCGCGCGCCTGATCGAAGACTGTCGAAGCCATCGACGATCCCTTTCTCAGTCGCCGGACGGCGGTTCGGGCCGGTTCTTCTCGGCGCCGCGCTGGCCATCGCCTTCGCCGGGCGGTGGCGGCGGCGGCTGACCGGGGACGGGATAGGGCTGGTAGGGCGGGTAGGGCTGGGCGGGCGGATAACCCTGGTGGGACCACGGCTGCGGGGGATACCAGTAGCCGGACTGCTGCGAAGGCGGCGGCCAGCCGGGCGCGTGCCAGCCCGCCGGCGCGCCGTAGTCGGGCTGGGTCCCCGGCGGCGCGGTGTCGTCGCCGGGAGGCGAGCCGTTGCTGCCGTTGGGGGCACCGGCCTGGGCGGCCCTGGCCGCCTCCCGCGACGCCTGCGCGATGGCGGCCTTGAACGCCGGCTCGGGCACCGGTTGCGGCCACGGCTCACCACGCTCGATGGCCAACTCGCCCGGCGTCTTGATCGGCGGCTTGTCGGACGGGATTCGCCCGCCGAAGTCATCGAACATGGTCAGCCGCGGCCGCTTGACCACGTCGCCGAAGATCCGCTGCAGGTCGGCGCGGTGCAGCGTCTCCTTCTCCAGCAGCTCGCCGGCCAGGGTGTCGAGCACGTCGCGGTACTCGGTGAGGATCTCCCAGGCCTCGGTGTGGGCCGCCTCGATCAGCTTGCGCACCTCGTCGTCGATGTCACGGGCCACTTCGTGGGAGTAGTCGGGCTGGGTGCCCATGGTGCGGCCCAGGAACGGGTCGCCGTGCTCGGTGCCGTAGCGCACCGCGCCCAGCTTGGCGCTCATGCCGTACTCGGTGACCATCGCCCGGGCGACCTGGGTGGCCTTCTCGATGTCGGAGACCGCGCCGGTGGTCGGCTCGTGGAACACC
>CAYNJD010000085.1:10978-11635 GCA_964397355.1 uncultured Mycobacterium sp.
CGGCGCGCCCACCCATGGCGAACACCAGTTGGGCGATCATCTCCGAGCGGGTGCGCAGTCCCTTGTCCTCCTCGGGCACCGCCACCGCGTGACCGCCGGTGCGGCCGCGGGCCAGGATGGTGACCTTGTAGACCGGATCGATGTCGGGCATCGCCCATGCCGCCAGGGTGTGTCCGCCCTCGTGGTAGGCGGTGATCTTCTTCTCGTGTTCGCTGATGATCCGGCTCTTGCGGCGCGGCCCGCCGATCACCCGGTCCACCGCTTCCTCCAGCGCCGCGCCGGTGATGACGGTGCCGTTCTCCCGTGCGGTCAGCAGCGCCGCCTCGTTGATCACGTTGGCCAGGTCGGCGCCGGACATGCCGACGGTGCGTTTGGCCAGCCCGTCGAGATCGGCGTCGGGAGCGATCGGCTTGCCGTTGGAGTGCACCCGCAGCACCGCGCGGCGGCCGGCGATGTCGGGGTTGGTCACCGGGATCTGCCGGTCGAACCGGCCGGGCCGCAGCAGGGCCGGGTCGAGGATGTCGGGCCGGTTGGTGGCCGCGATCAGGATGACGCCGGCCCGCTCGCCGAATCCGTCCATCTCCACCAGCAACTGGTTCAGCGTCTGCTCGCGCTCGTCGTGGCCGCCGCCCAGGCCGGCACCGCGCTGCCGGCCGA
>CAYNJD010000086.1:0-11580 GCA_964397355.1 uncultured Mycobacterium sp.
GTCGACCGGCTGCTGGATCCGGGCAGCCCGTTTCTGGAACTGGCGCCGCTGGCCGCCGACGGCATGTACGACGACGAGTGCCCCGGGGCGGGCATCATCACCGGGATCGGTCGGGTGTCCGGGCGCGAATGCGTGATCGTGGCCAACGACGCCACCGTCAAGGGCGGCACGTACTACCCGATCACGGTCAAAAAGCACCTGCGCGCCCAGGAGGTGGCGCTGGGCAACCGGCTGCCGTGCGTCTATCTGGTCGATTCCGGCGGCGCGTTTTTGCCCCGCCAGGACGAGGTGTTCCCGGATCGCGAGCACTTCGGCCGGATCTTCTACAACCAGGCCACCATGAGCGCGCAGGGCATCCCGCAGATCGCGGCGGTGCTGGGCTCCTGCACCGCCGGCGGCGCCTACGTTCCGGCGATGAGCGACGAGGCCGTCATCGTCCGCGAGCAGGGCACCATCTTCCTGGGCGGCCCGCCGCTGGTGAAGGCCGCCACCGGTGAGGTGGTGACCGCCGAGGAGCTCGGCGGCGGTGAGTTGCACTCCAAGGTTTCCGGAGTCACCGACTACCTGGCCGACGATGACGAACACGCGTTGCGCATCGTGCGGAAGATCGCGGCGACCTTCGGACCGCGTCCCGAAAGCCCCTGGGAGGTAAAGCGTTCCGTTGAACCACACCACGACCCGGCCGAGCTCTACGACGTGGTCCCACCCGACCCGCGAGTTCCCTACGACGTGCGGCAGGTGATCGTCCGGCTGGTCGACGGCAGCGACTACAGCGAGTTCAAGGCCGAGTACGGCAAGACGCTGGTAACGGCCTTCGCGCGCATCCACGGCCACCCGGTGGGAATCATCGCCAACAACGGGGTGCTGTTCGGCGAGTCGGCGCTCAAGGGGGCGCATTTCATCGAACTGTGCGACAAGCGTGCCATCCCGCTGGTCTTCCTGCAGAACATCGCCGGCTTCATGGTGGGCCGCGACTACGAGGCCGGCGGTATCGCCAAGCACGGCGCCAAGATGGTCACCGCGGTGGCCTGCGCGCGGGTGCCCAAGCTGACGGTGGTGATCGGCGGGTCCTACGGGGCCGGCAACTACTCGATGTGCGGGCGGGCGTATTCGCCACGGTTCCTGTGGATGTGGCCCAACGCCCGGATCTCGGTGATGGGCGGCGAGCAGGCCGCGTCGGTGCTGGCCACCGTGCGCGGCGAACAACTCGAAACCGCCGGCAAGCCCTGGTCGCCGGCCGATGAGGAGGAGTTCAAAGCGCCGATCCGCGACCAATACGAGGCGCAGGGCAACCCGTACTACTCGACCGCACGGTTGTGGGACGACGGGATCATCGACCCGGCCGACACCAGAACAGTGCTGGGCCTTGCGCTTTCGGTGTGCTCGAACGCGCCGCTGGACCCGGTCTCCTACGGCGTGTTCCGGATGTGAGAAGAAGATGTTTGACACCGTTCTAGTGGCCAACCGCGGCGAGATCGCGGTGCGGGTGATCCGCACCCTGCGCCGGATGGGGATTCGGTCGGTGGCGGTCTACAGCGACGCCGACGTCGGGGCGCGGCATGTGCGCGAAGCCGACATCGCGGTACGGCTCGGCCCGGCGCCGGTGTCGCAGAGCTATCTGTCGATCCCCAAGGTGCTCGAGGCCGCCGCTGAGTCAGGTGCCCAGGCGATTCACCCCGGCTACGGATTCCTCTCCGAGAACACCGGATTCGCTGCGGCCTGCGAACGGGCCGGGGTGGTGTTCATCGGGCCGTCGGCGCGGGCCATCGAGGTGATGGGCGACAAGATCTCGGCGAAGAACACCGTCACCGCGTTCGAGGTGCCGGTGGTGCCCGGGCTGGCCAAGCCCGGCCTGACCGACGACGACCTGGTCGCCGCTGCCGCCGAGATCGGCTATCCGGTGCTGATCAAGCCATCTGCGGGCGGCGGCGGCAAAGGCATGCATCTGGTGCAGGAGCCGGCCGGGCTGCGTTCGGCGCTGGCCACCGCGCGGCGCGAGGCGGCCTCGGCATTCGGCGACGACAGCTTGTTCCTGGAACGATTCGTGTTGCGGCCCCGCCACATCGAGGTTCAGGTGCTCGCCGACAGCCAGGGCAATGTGGTGCACTTCGGCGAACGGGAATGCAGCCTGCAGCGGCGCCACCAGAAGGTCATCGAGGAGGCGCCGTCGCCGCTGCTGGATCCCGCCACCCGGGCCAGGATCGGCGAGGCGGCCTGCAACACCGCCCGCAGCGTCGACTACGCCGGCGCGGGCACCGTGGAGTTCATCGTCTCCGCGGATCGTCCCGATGAGTTCTTCTTCATGGAGATGAACACCCGGCTGCAGGTGGAACACCCCGTTACCGAGGCGATCACCGGCCTGGATCTCGTCGAGTGGCAGCTGCGGGTGGCGGCCGGCGAGAAGCTGCCGTTCGCCCAGGAGGAGATCACGCTCACCGGTCACGCCGTCGAGGCCCGGGTATACGCCGAAGACCCGGCGCGCGGATTTCTGCCCACGGGCGGCCGGGTGCTGGCGGTGCACGAGCCCGCCGGTCCCGGGGTGCGGGTGGACTCGTCGCTGCAGGATGGCACCGTGGTCGGCAGCGACTACGACCCGATGCTGTCCAAGGTGATCGCCCACGGTGCCGACCGCATCGAGGCGCTGGCGCGACTCGATGCGGCGCTGGCCGGCACCGCGGTGTTCGGGGTGCAGACCAACGTGGAATTCCTGCGCTTCTTGCTGGCCGATGCGCGGGTGGTCGCCGGGGATCTCGACACCGAACTGCTGGATGCCCGGGCGGCCGACTTCGCGCCGCAGGCCGCGCCCGACGATGTGCTGGCCGCCGGTGGCCTCTACCGCCAGTGGGCGCTGTCCCGGGGATTTGGGCGCGATAGTCGTCGCTCAGCGGGCAGAATCGCGCCGAAATCGCTGTGGGGGGCCCCGAGCGGCTGGCGCATCGGCGCCCCGGCGCCGGTGCGCACCGAGATGCGCACCCCACTGCGGTCCGAGACGGTGTCGGTGTGGGGGCTGCCCGACGACGCCCGGGTACAGGTCGGCGACGGCGAGAGCCACTGCGGCAGTGTGGAAGTCGAGGGTGACGCGCTGACGGTGACGCTGGCCGGCCGGCGGCGGCGATATGCCTTCGCCGAGGCCGACGGCCAACTGTGGATCTCCGACGAGCGCGGCACCTGGCACCTACGCGAAGCCGAGGTGGTGCGGGTGCACCGCGGCGGCGGCCCGCGCAGCGCCGAGATTGTCAGCCCGATGCCCGGCAGCGTGATCGCCGTCAACGTCGACTCCGAATCCATGGTCGAAGAAGGCGAACCGGTCGTGGTGGTCGAGGCGATGAAGATGGAACACACCCTGGCCGCGCCGATCAGCGGGCGGGTGGAGGTATTGGTGTCGGTGGGCGATCAGGTGACGGTGGACCAGGTACTGGCCCGGCTGATCCCCGAGTCGAGTGAGGACGAGCAGAAATGACGACGATCACGGCGGGCGAGCTGCCCAAGGAATACCAGGATCTGCAGCACACGGTCGCCGAGTTCGCGCGCACCGCGGTCGCCCCGGTGGCCGCCAAACACGACGAAGAACACAGCTTCCCCTACGAAGTCATCGCGAAGATGGGGGAGATGGGGTTGTTCGGGCTGCCGTTCCCGGAAGAGTACGGCGGCATGGGCGGCGACTACTTCGCGCTCGCGCTGGCGCTGGAGGAACTCGGCAAGGTCGACCAGTCGGTGGCGATGACGCTGGAGGCCGGTGTGGGCCTGGGGGCGATGCCGATCTACCGGTTCGGCAACGAGGACCAGAAGCGGACCTGGCTGCCGGATCTGGTCACCGGGCGTGCGCTGGCCGGCTTCGGGCTGACCGAGCCCGGCGCCGGCTCCGACGCGGGCGGCACCCGAACCACCGCCCGGCTGGACAACGGTGAATGGGTCATCAACGGCACCAAGCAGTTCATCACCAACTCCGGCACCGACATCACCTCGCTGGTCACCGTCACCGCCGTCACCGGCACCCGGCCCGACGGCGGCAAGGAGATCTCCACGATCATCGTGCCCTCCGGCACACCGGGTTTCACCGTGGAGCCGCCGTACAACAAGGTGGGCTGGAACGCCTCGGACACCCACCCGCTGACCTTCGCCGACGCCCGGGTCCCGCAAGCCAACCTGCTTGGCGAGCAGGGCCGCGGCTACGCGAACTTCCTGTCGATCCTCGATGAGGGCCGCATCGCCATCGCCGCGGTGGCCACCGGCGTGGCGCAGGGCTGCGTCGACGAAAGCGTGAAATACGCCGGTGAGCGGGAGTCCTTCGGGCAGCCGATCGGCTCCTATCAGGCGATCAGCTTCAAGATCGCCCGGATGGAGGCACGCGCTCACGTCGCCCGCACCGCGTACTACGACGCCGCCGCGAAGATGTTGGCGGGCAAGCCGTTCAAGAAGGAGGCGGCGATCGCCAAGATGATCTCCTCGGAGGCGGCGATGGACAACGCGCGTGACGCCACCCAGATCCACGGCGGCTACGGCTTCATCAACGAGTATCCGGTTGCCCGCCACTACCGGGACAGCAAGATCCTGGAGATCGGCGAGGGAACCACCGAGGTGCAGTTGATGTTGATCGCACGATCGCTGGGGCTGGGCTGATGCCACCCGGTGAGCCGGAATCCTGCGACGCGATGTCGGCGCGTTGCGTAGCAGAATTCAGAGTCGACGAACGAGAGGGAAAGCGACGTGGGTAAGTCAGTCGAGCAGCGCGGGCTGTGGTTCGAGGAGTACGAGATCGGGACGACCTATCTGCACCGCCCCGGACGTACTGTCACCGAGGCCGACAACGTGCTGTTCACCACGCTGACCATGAACACCCAGTCGTTGCACCTGGATGCGGCGTGGGCGGCGCAGCAGCCCGGCTTTCGCGGTGAGCGCCTGGTGAATTCGATGTTCACGCTCTCGACGATCGTGGGCCTATCGGTGGCGCAGCTGACGCTGGGCACCATCGTGGCCAACCTGGGCTTCTCGGAGGTGTCGTTTCCCAAGCCGGTTTTCCACGGCGACACCCTCTACGCCGAGACGGTCTGCACCGACAAGCGCGAGTCCAAGAGCCGCCCGGGGGAGGGCATCGTGACCCTGGAGCACATCGGACGCAATCAACACGACGACGTGGTGGCCCGCGCGGTGCGCACCACGCTGGTGCGGAAGCAACCCGCGGAGGAGCGCCGATGAACACCGGCCCGGCCTGGCTATTCTGTCCGGCTGACCGCCCGGAGCGGTTCGCCAAGGCCGCGGCGGTGGCCGACGTGGTGATCCTCGACCTGGAGGACGGGGTGGCCGCCGCCGACCGGCCCGCGGCCCGGGAAGCGTTGCGGGCCAACCCGCTAGACCCGGAGCGGACCGTGGTGCGGGTCAATCCGGCCGGTACCGAAGACCAGGCCCGCGACCTCGAGGCGCTGGCCGACACCGCCTACACGACGGTGATGCTGGCCAAGACCGAATCGGCCGCCCAGGTCGATGCGCTGGCGCCGCGGCAGGTGGTGGCGCTGCTCGAGACGCCGCGCGGCGTGGTGTTCGCCACCGAGATCGCCGCCGCGCAGGCCTGCGTGGCGATGATGTGGGGCGCCGAAGACCTGGTTGCCGCGATGGGCGGGGGCTCCAGTCGTCACGCGGATGGCAGCTACCGGGACTTCGCCCGCCACGCGCGCTCCACGGTGCTGCTGGCGGCATCGGCGTTCGAACGGGCCGCGCTGGACGCGGTCTACCTCAACATCGGCGACCTCGACGGGTTGAAGGCCGAAGCCCTTGACGGCGCCGCGGTCGGCTTCGCCGCCACCGTGTGCATCCATCCATCGCAGGTTCCGGTGGTGCGCGACGCCTACCGTCCGGACCCGGAGCGAATCGATTGGGCGCGAAGGGTACTGGCCGCGGCGAAAACCGAGCGCGGGGTGTTCGCCTTCGAGGGACAGATGGTGGACTCCCCGGTGCTGCGGCACGCCGAGGCGATCCTGCGGCGAGCGGACTAGGCGCCGGAGGAAGCGCATGCGCATCACGCGGATCGTCGAGACACCGGTACGGTTGCGCGGCGAGGTCGCCAACGCGCTGGTGGATTTCTCGCGGCATACAGTGTCGCTGGTCGCGGTGGTCACCGACCGGATCCGTCACGGGAAACCGGTGACCGGTGTCGCATTCAACTCGATCGGCCGGTTCGCCCAAGGCGGCATCCTGGCCGATCGGATGATTCCGCGGGTCCTGGGCGCAGACCCGGAGTCGCTGCTCGACGACACCGGCTGCGTCGATCCCGCGCGGGTATTGCGACGTGCACTGGCCGACGAGAAACCTGGTGGCCACGGCGACCGCGCCGGTGCCGCCGCCGCGCTGGAATTGGCGTGCTGGGACCTCAACGCCAAACTCGCCGACGAACCGGCCTACCGCGCCATCGCCAGCCATTTCGGCAGAGACGCCGGCGCCGGTGCCGTCCCGGTGTACGCCGCCGGCGGCTACTACTACCCGGGCCATGACTCGGGCAGCCTGGAGCGGCTCCGAACGGAGATGCGCGGCTACCTCGATCTGGGGTATCAGGCCGTCAAGATGAAGATCGGCGGCGCGTCGATGCGCGAGGACCTGGACCGCGTCGAGGCGGTGATCGACGTGGTCGGCAGCGGCGCCCGGGTGGCCGTGGACGCGAACGGGCGGTTCGAGACGACAGCGGCGGTCGACTGGGCGCAGGCGCTGAGCCCCTATGGCCTGCGCTGGTACGAGGAACCCGGTGACCCGCAGGACTTCGCGCTCAACGCGCGGGTCATCGCCGGCTATCGGGGTGCGGTCGCCACCGGCGAGAACCTGTTCTCGGTGCGGGACGTGACCAACCTGGTCCGCTACGCGGGCATGCGCCCCGGCATCGACATCTTTCAGATGGATGCCGGCCTGAGCTACGGGCTGACCGAATACGCCCGGATGCTCGAGGTGCTCGAGGCCCACGGCTTCGACCGCCGCTGGGCGTTCCCGCACGGCGGACACCTGATCAACCTGCATATCGCGGTCGCGCTGGGGCTGGGGGGCTGCGAGTCGTATCCCGGGGTGTTCGCGCCGTTCGGCGGCTACTCGCCGGGGTGCGTGTTGGTCGACGGCACGATCGCACCCACCGATGCCCCGGGGTTCGGGTTGGAGGAGAAACCCGACCTGGCCGCGGTGATCGCCGAGCTGGTGGGATGAGCGGATGAGGATTGCGGTCATCGGGTGCGGCGCGATGGGTTCGATCTACGCCGGCAGGCTGGCGGCGGCCGGTAACGACGTGCTGGCGGTGGGCAGGTCGTCCGCGCACGTCGAAGCGATCAACGCCCACGGCTTGCGGATCAGCGGGCCGCAGCCCGATCGGGTCGTTGCTTTGCGGGCGGTCACCGTCGCACCGGCTGAGCCGATGGACTTGGTGGTGTTGGCGGTCAAGGCCGCCGACGTCGCCGCCGGCGCCACCCAGGCCCTGCCGTTGCTGGGCGATGGCACAGTGGTGCTGACCATTCAAAACGGGCTGGGGTCGGCCGACACCGTCGCCGACATCGTCGGAGCCGCGCGGGTAGCGGTCGGCATCGCCAGCGGATTCGGCGCATCGCGGCCTGCTCCCGGGCACGTGCATCACAACGCGATGCGGGCCGTGCGTTTCGGTGCGTATGCGGCGCTACCGTTTTCGGCCGTCGAGACGATCGCCGGGGTGTGGGCGGATGCGGGATTCGACGCGGCCGCGGTCGCCGATATCGCGGTGATGCAGTGGGAGAAGCTGATCTGCAACGTCGCCTACAGCGCGCCGTGCGCGCTGACCGGCATGACGGTCGGTCAGGTGAGGGACGACGACGAGATGGGTCCGGTCAGTCGCGCCGCTGCGACCGAAGCCTGGACGGTGGCCCGTGCCGTGGGCATCGACATCGCCGTGGCGGACCCGGTCGCGTACGTGCGGGACTTCGGTGCGCAGATGCCGCACGCCAAGCCGTCCGCGTTGCTGGACCACCAAGCTCACCGGGTCAGCGAGATCGATGTGATCAACGGCGCCGTGGTGCGCCGCGCCGCCCAGGCCGGGGAGCGGGTGCCGGTCAACGCGACACTGACAGCACTGGTCAAATCCGTTGAGAGGCAATGGATAAAGCGAAAAGACTGAACGCCACGCCGCGCGGTGTTCAGTCGCGGCCGAGCTGTGGCGGTACTAGCCTAAAACGCCATGACCGACGAAAAGGAACGGGTGGATCTGCGCGGGGCGCCGCAGACCATGCTCGCAACGCTGTACGCCAAAGCGCTGGACGCCGACCTGCCCGAGCCGATCCTGGGTGATGTTTACGCCAAAGCGGCGGTCGAGCGTATCGACTACGACTGGAGCAAGACCACCATCACCGCGGCACGCTCGCCGTCGGTGACCACCCGGTCGGCGCACTTCGACGAGTGGGCCCGCACCTTCCTGGCGGCCAACCCGGATGCCGTGGTGCTGCACCTCGGCTGCGGGCTGGACAGCCGATACTTCCGGCTGCAGCCCGGCCCGGGCGTGGACTGGTACGACGTCGACTATCCGGACGTCGCCACGCTGCGCCGGCAACTGCTGCCGCAGCACGATCACAACCACGTGGTGGCGGCGTCGGTGACCGACCCGGCCTGGCTCGCCGAAATCCCCACCGACCGGCCGACACTGATGCTCGGCGAAGGCCTGACCATGTACCTGACCGAACGGGACGGCGTCGCCTTGCTGCGCCGGGTCGTCGAACGCTGCCCCAGCGGGGAGTTGCAGTTCGACGCCTTTAACTGGTTGGGCATCAAATCGCAGTGGTCCAACGCGGTGGTGCGCAAGTCCGGGGCGAAGCTGCACTGGGCGATCAACGGCCCCGACGACATCCTGACCGCGGTGCCCGGCACCCGGCTGCTGGAGTGGGTGCGCTGGTTCGAGTCTCGCAGCTACGCGAAGATTCCCCGCGGCTACCGGATGCTGGGCAAAGCGATGTCGCTGATTCCGGCGATGGCGAACATGGCGCAATACCACCGCTACGCGTTCTGAGCCCGGGGCGGCAGCGGCGAACCATCGTTGACTATTTACGTTACGTAATGTAATTATTCACCACGTGAACCGTCGAGCGGTGGGCAGCTGATGGCGGGCCCGGACCCCGCCCCGGCCGGCCGCGGCCGCCCGCGGGATCCGCGCACCGAGCAGGCCATCACCGCGGCCGCCCGCCGGCTGCTGGCCCGCGACGGCTACGACCAGGTGTCGATCGAGGCGATCGCGCGCGAGGCGGACGTCAGCCGACCCACCGTCTACCGGCGCTGGCCGTCGAAGACCCATCTGGTGTTCGACGCGGTCTTCGACGCCGCAGCGGCCGGTGAGGTGTTGGCAAGCTCCGGGGATTTCGAAGCCGACCTGCGCCGCTTCGTCGCCGGCGTATTCGAGTTCTGGCGCTCGCCGGAGGTGGCCGCCGCGGCCCTGGGCATCCTGGCCGATCGTCACCGCGACCCGGAACTGTTCATCCGCACCCAGCAACTGCTCGACGAGAAGACCCGCACCGCGTTCGGTGCGCTGGTCCGCACCGGAATCGAGCAGGGCGTGCTCGACGCCGACGTCGATGTCGAGATCGCCTATGACGCACTGGTGGGCACCAGTTTCTACATCGCTCAAGTCTTGGCCACCGAAACCGTCGACGCCGCCGCCGACAGGCTGTGTTCGCTGCTGCTGCGTGGGATGAGAACGAAGGAGAACCGGGATGAGTGACGAGTCGTCCGAGCTGTCTCAGGCATTCGGCGACCTGCTCGACGAGGTCCGCGCCGTCGAGCAGCGCCTGTTGGGCGCCGATCCGCCGCTGGACGAGGCCGACGTGCTCGACGGGTATCGGTGGGCGTTGAGCCTGCTGCGGGTCGCCGCGGAGGCCTACATCTGGGGCGATGCCGACAAGCCCATCCTGGTCGACGTGATCGGCCCGTACCTGAAGTGGGGCGGGGACAATTCGGACGCCTTCTACCAGCTGGCGCCGATCGACCCGAGCCGCAGTTACCGGGTCACCGGCAACCGCGGCGACGCGGTCTATCTGTCCATGACCGTCTACGGCGGCCCTGACGACGGCCGCTACAGCGACCGCATCATCGACACCATCAACGACCGCGACCTGGGCTGTGACGCCGACGGCAACTTCGAATTCGTCATCAGCGCCCAAGAGCGGCAAGGCAACTGGCTCAAGCTGGAATCCGACGCGGTGTTCATCCTGACCCGCGATTATCTCACCGAGCCCGGCAAGGACCGTCGGGTGCAGTGGAGGATCGAAGCGCTCGACGACACGCCGCGCCGCCCCGACAGCCGAACCGACCTGAGCCGTCGGATGCGTGCGGCCCGCACCTGGATCCGCGAGCAGGCCGCCATGGCGCCGGTGCGGCTGCCGGCCAACGTGCTGCAAGACCCGTACCCGGTGCCCAGCCGCACCGTCGGCTGGGCCGCCGGCGACGCCGCGTACTCGATGGGGGCCTACGACCTGCAACCCGGGCAGGCGCTGATCGTCGAAGGAACCTCACCGGAGTGCGTGTTCTGGAATCTGTGCCTGTGGAATCCGTTCCTGCACACCTACGACTACACCCGCGAACGCGTCACGATCAATGGCGCGCACGTCACCTACCAGCCCGACGGGTCTTGGCAGATCGTGATCAGTGAAACCGATCCCGGGCATCCCAACTGGGTGTCCACCGCGGGCCGGTCGAAAGGTCTGATCTGGTTGCGCTGGTTCCTGCCGGAAGCCACCCCCGACCCACTGAACTGCCGGGTCGTCGATGTCGCGGAGCCGGCTTCGTGAGCGCTGCGACATCGCGCCCGGCTCCGATCCGGCTCGACGACCTCGCCGCCCCGGTCTATCCCGCAGCCGCCGCCCCGATGCGCGAGGGGCTGGCCGGCTACGGTGCCGTGCTGCAGCTGACACCGGAAGCCCTGCTCCAGTCCGCAACCGACCGAACGGGCCTGAACAACTGGGGCGACAACAGTTTCCGTGAGCGCCTCGAGGTGCTGTGCGAGTCGTTGGTGGCCGAAGCCGAGCTGTCCGACGTCGGACGGGCGATGGCGTTCGAGCAACTGGCCGGCCACTTGGTCAATCGGCTGCGGCTGGAAGATCTGATCGCGGCGAACCCAGAGATCGAAAGCGTCGAGATCGAGCGCCCGATCATCATCTGCGGGCTGCCGCGTACCGGAACCACCCATCTGCACAACCTGATCGCCGCCGACCCGGCGCTGCGTTACCTGCCCTACTGGGAGAGCCTGGAGCCGGTCGCCGCCCCGGGCGAGGCCGATCCGCAGGCCCGCCGTGATCGCTGCGCCGTCGGCCTGGATCTGATCAACACCTCGATGCCCGAGTTCAAGCGCATGCACGACATGACCGTCGACCACGCGCACGAAGAGATCCAGCTGCTGGGCAACGACATCTCCGGGATGCTCTTCGAATGCAGTTACCACCTACCGTCATTCGCGCAGCACTACAAGACGCATGACCAGGCCCCGTCCTACGCCTATATGAAGCGCACCCTGCAGGCACTGCAGTGGCTGCGCGGGGGGACCCGCTGGGTGCTCAAATCGCCACAGCACCTGGAACAGTTCCCGGCGCTGTATGCCACCTTCCC
>CAYNJD010000087.1:0-11576 GCA_964397355.1 uncultured Mycobacterium sp.
GTTCCCCAAGGAACTGACCATTCTCTAGGAGACGTAGAAGACTGTGGCCTCAACTGCTGATTTCAAGAACGGGCTGGTGCTGGTGATCGACGGCCAGCTGTGGCAGATCGTCGAGTTCCAGCACGTCAAACCGGGCAAGGGCCCGGCGTTCGTGCGTACCAAGCTCAAGAACGTGGTGTCGGGCAAGGTGGTGGACAAGACCTACAACGCCGGGGTGAAGGTGGAGACCGCCACCGTCGACCGCCGGGACGCCACCTACCTGTACCGCGACGGCGCCGACTTCGTGTTCATGGACAGCGCCGACTACGAACAGCACCCGCTGCCCGAGGCGATGGTCGGGGACTCGGCGAACTACCTGCTGGAGAGCATGCCGGTCCAGATCGCCTTCCACAACGGGGTGCCGCTGTACCTGGAGCTGCCGGTCAGCGTCGAGATGGAGGTCACCCACACCGAGCCGGGCCTGCAGGGCGACCGGTCCAGCGCGGGCACCAAACCGGCCACCATGGAGACCGGCGCCCAGATCAACGTGCCGCTGTTCATCAACACCGGAGACAAGCTGAAGGTCGACACCCGCGACGGCAGCTACCTGGGCCGGGTCAACTCCTGACCATGCCCGCCGGTGGGGATGTCGGGTCCGCGCGGCCCGCGCGACCGGTGCGCGGGCGTCATCTGGCCCGCAAACGCGCGGTTGATCTGCTCTTCGAGTCCGAAGCCCGGGGGTTGACCCCGGCCCAGGGCGCCGACCTGCGGGCGGAGCTGGCCGGCGAGCAGCCCGATGTGGCGCCGCTGCACCCCTACACGGTCACGGTGGCCCGCGGGGTGAGCGAGCATGCCGCCCACATCGACGACCTGATCACCTCGCACCTGCAGGGCTGGAAGCTGGAGCGGCTGCCGGCCGTCGACCGGGCCATCCTGCGGGTGGCGATCTGGGAGCTGCTGCACGCCGAGGACGTGCCGGAGCCGGTGGCCGTCGACGAGGCGGTGAAGTTGGCCAAGGAGCTGTCCACCGACGAGTCACCCGGCTTCGTCAACGGCGTGCTGGGCCAGGTGATGCTGGTGACGCCGCAGCTGCGGGCGGCGTCGCAGGCGGTCCGGCAGGCCGGCAGGCCGGCCGAGCCCGCCGAGGCTGAACCCGGCCCTGCGGCTGAGGCCGAGCCCGACTCCGGTCAGTAGCCCGCCTCAGTGCCGGGGCGGGCAGCTGCCGCTCGGCCCGCGTGGCACGCAGCGCACCAGTTCGCCGTCGCCGTCGTGCAGGCACCACAGGTAGAAGGCGTCGCCGATCTGGTTGACGCCCTCGAACGGGCTGGCCTTGACTTCGCCGTCGTCGATCACCACTGCGTCGCCCTGCGCCGCCGCTGAGTAGCCCGCGGCGGCCAGCCGCTCGCAGGCCTCCTCGGCCGTCTGTGTGCCGGCCACGGCGGCGCTATAGGCGTCGATTTTGCCCTCAATGCTGCCCAAGTCACCCACGCGACCGAGGCTACCCAGACCGGTGCGGGGCTGACATGGCATTTGGCTTCTCGATCGTGGGGCCAAAGGCCCTTGCCGGACGTCGGCGAAAGCGCCCCGCACCGGCGCGGCGCAGGCCACACTGGCCCTATGAACTCGGGTAGGGATGGCCGGCGCCACCGGCTGCGGGTCTCGGCGCTGGCTGCGGTGGCCAACCCGTCGTACTCGCGGGTCGACACCTGGAACCTGCTTGACGACGCCTGTCGGCAGCTGGCCGAGGCCAACCGGACCGGCCTGGACACCACCCACCATGCCGCGCAGGTGAAGCGCCTGCTGGACCGGCTGAGCGCCTACGAACGGTATTGGCTGTTTCCCGGCGCGGCAAACCTGGCCGAGTTCCGCGGCTACCTCGAGACGATGGCGACCGTGTCGCTCACCGAGCAGGTGTCGCTGGTGGTGAGGCTGCTGTCGGACTACGGCGATCGGGCGGCCCTGTTCGATCTGGGTTCACCGTTGTCCGATCAGGAGTTGGTGGCTCAAGCTCGGCAGCAGCAGTTCTACACCGTGCTGCTGGCCGACGACTCGTCGCCGGACAACCCCGAGAGCCTGGCGGAAAACCTGAGAGCGCTGCGCAATCCCGACGACGAGGTGCAGATCGAGTTGCTGGTGGTGTCCAGCGTGGAGGACGCCGTCACCGCCGTCGCGCTCAACGGCGAGATCCAGGCCGCGATCGTGCGCCACGACCTGCCGCTGCGGTCGCGCGACCGGGTGCCGCTGATGACCACACTGCTGGGAGCCAATGACGACGCCGGCATCGTCGACTGCGGCCGCGACGCCATCGAATGCGGTGAGTGGATGCGGCTGCTGCGCCCGCACATCGACCTGTACCTGCTCACCGACGAGTCGATCGCCGCCGACACCGAGGACGAGCCGGATGTCTACGATCGGACGTTCTACCGACTCAACGACGTCACCGACCTGCACAGCACGGTGTTGGCGGGCATTCGGAAGCGCTACGCCACACCGTATTTCGACGCGCTGCGGGCCTACGCCGCCGAACCGGTCGGCCAGTTCCACGCGCTTCCGGTGGCGCGCGGCGCCAGCATCTTCAACTCCCGCTCGCTGCAGGACATGGGGGAGTTCTACGGCCGCAACATCTTCATGGCCGAGACGTCGTCGACGTCGGGTGGCCTGGACTCGCTGCTCGACCCGCACGGCACCATCCGGGTCGCGATGAACAAGGCCGCGCACACCTGGAACGCCGACCACACCTACTTCGTCACCAACGGCACCTCGACGGCCAACAAGATCGTGGTGCAGGCCCTGACCCGGCCCGGCGACATCGTGCTGATCGACCGGAACTGCCACAAATCGCACCACTACGGCCTGGTGCTGGCCGGCGCGTATCCGATGTACCTGGACGCCTACCCGCTGGCGCCGTTCGCCATCTACGGCGCGGTGTCGCTGCGCACCATCAAACGGGCGCTGCTGGACCTGGAGGCCGCCGGGCAACTGCACCGGGTCCGGATGCTGCTGTTGACCAACTGCACCTTCGACGGCGTCGTCTACAACCCGCAGCGGGTCATGGAGGAGATCCTGGCGATCAAGCCCGACATCTGCTTTCTGTGGGACGAGGCGTGGTACGCGTTCGCGACCGCGGTGCCGTGGGCGCGGCAGCGCACCGCGATGGTCTCCGCCGAACGCCTGGAGACCAGACTGAGCTCGCCCGGTTATGCCGAGGAGTACCGGCAGTGGCAAGAGTCGATGGCAGGTGTCGACCGCTCCGCGTGGGGCGAGCACCGGCTGCTGCCCGACCCCTCGGCCCGGGTGCGCGTGTATGCCACCCACTCCACCCACAAGTCGCTGTCGGCGCTGCGGCAGGCGTCGATGATCCACGTCCGGGATCAGGACTTCAACGCGATGGCCCGCGAATCGTTCGCCGAGGCGTTTCTGACCCACACCTCCACGTCGCCGAATCAGCAACTGCTGGCGTCGCTGGACCTGGCCCGCCGGCAGGTGGACATCGAAGGCTTCCAGATGGTCCGGCGGGTCTACGACATGGCACTGGTGTTTCGCCACCGGGTCCGCAAGGACCGGCTGATCCGCAAGTGGTTCCGCATTCTCGACGAGGACGACCTGGTGCCCGATAGGTTCCGGGCGTCGACGGTCAGCTCCTACCGGCAGGTCCGCCAGGGTGCGCTCGAGGAGTGGAACGAGGCCTGGCGCTCCGACGAATTCGTGCTCGATCCGACCCGGGTGACGTTGTTCGTGGGTAAGACCGGGATGAACGGCTACGACTTCCGCGAGAAGATCCTGATGGAGCGGTTCGGCATCCAGATCAACAAGACGTCGATCAATTCGGTGCTGCTGATCTTCACCATCGGCGTCACGTGGTCCAGCGTGCACTACCTGCTCGATGCGCTGCGCCGGGTCTCTACCGAACTGGACCGCGCCTGGGACGCGGCCAGCGCAGACGATCGCGCGCTGCAGCAGCGCCGGGTGGTCGAGATCACCGAGGACCTGCCGCCGCTGCCCGACTTCAGCGAGTTCGATGCGGCGTTCCGGCCCGACGGTGCAACCGCATTCGGCGACATGCGGTCGGCGTTCTACGGCGGTTACGAGGAGTCCGACCGTGAGCACGTGTTGCTCGGTGACGCCGGCCGCCGCGTCGCCGACGGCAAGACCCTGGTGTCGACGACGTTCGTGGTGCCGTATCCGCCGGGGTTCCCGGTGCTGGTCCCGGGACAGGTGATCTCCAAGGAGATCCTGTACTTCCTGGCCGAACTCGACGTCAAGGAGATCCACGGCTACAACCCCGAACTGGGGCTGGCGGTCTTCACCCAGGACGCCCTGGCCCGCCATGCACAGACTGCGCGGGCGGGTGCGTCCCCGTCCGACACGTCAGGATAGGAACCGTTGCTGCGCACGTTCGCGGCCCCGGGCGCCGGGGGCAGGGGATCACGGCTTGCCGCAGCTGATTTGCCTCACCACGATTGTTAACCGGAGCGCGGGCGCGGCCGCGGCGCAATACGTGCCGGGCGACGGATTTGCGCTGGCAGCCCGCCGCCACCGGGTGGCGCAATGAATGTCCCCACCGATCAGCGCAATTCGCTGCACTGCCGGTGCGGTCATCGCGCCTTTAGCGTGTCTGCATGGCCGAAGCCCGTATCGCACCGCCACCGATCCGCCGCGCGGACCGGGCCCGGCAGGTCGCCGACGTGCTGCGCCACCAGATCCATGGCGGGGCCTATAACGACGGGCTGCCCGGCGAATCGGAATTGGCCGCCGAATTCTCGGCCTCCCGCAATATCATTCGCGAGGCGCTGGCCGTCCTGAAGACCGAAGGGCTCATCCAGCGGGGCCCCAGAACCGGCACCCGTGTGGCGCAGCGCAAATTCGACCATGACCTGGACGCGCTGCTCGGCCTGCAGGAGACCTTCGCCGGTCACGGCGAGGTGCGCAACGAGGTGCGGGTGGCCACGATGGTGGCCGCCCCGCCGTCGGTCGCCCGGCGCCTGATGCTGGTCAACGGTGCGCAGGTGGTGTTCATCGAACGGCTGCGTTACCTCGGCGACGTGCCGCTGAGCCTGGATCAGACCTACCTGGCGCCCGGCATCGGTGCTGCGGTGCTGGCCCATCCGCTGGAGACCGAGGATGTGTTCCCGCTGCTCGAACAGATCGGCGGGCAGCGCCTGGGCGCCGCCGGTCTGGCCCTGGAGGCGATTCCGGCCGACCCGCACTCGGCGGCGATCCTGCAGCTTCCCGGCGGCGCGGCGCTGCTGATGCTGGAGCGGCTCACCAGCTTCGAGGACGGCACACCCGTCGACCTCGAGTACATCCGGATGCGCGGTGACCGGGTCACCATGCGCGGCAGCCTGACAAGGAGCATTCCATGACACTGGTCAACGGCCGTTCCGACGTCCCGGTGACGATCGACGAGTCGCTGTGCATCCAGGGCTGCACGCTGTGCGTCGAGATCTGCCCGCTGGATTCACTGGCGATCAATCCGGACAACGGCAAGGCCTTCATGCACGTCGACGAGTGCTGGTACTGCGGGCCGTGTGCCGCGCGTTGCCCGACCGGAGCGGTCACCGTCAACATGCCCTTCCTTATTCGCTGAATGTATTGACCATCAAGGTGTTTCATGAAGATATCCGTGCTTCTGGCCGGCATCGCCGTGGTCGCGGCCGGATGCTCGCTGGACCCCGCGGCGTCGGGTGACTCCATCGAGGTGGTGGTGGGCTATCAGTCCAAGACCATCAACACCGCGACCGCCGGCACCCTGTTGCGCGCCCGCGGCTACCTGGAACGGCGCTTGGCCGACATCACCGGCCGGACCGGCACCAGGTACCGCGTCGAATGGCAGGACTACGACACCGGGGCGCCCATCACCGCGCAGATGCTCGCCGAGAAGATCGACATCGGCTCGATGGGCGACTACCCGATGCTGGTCAACGGGGCCAGGACCCAGGCCAATGAGCAGGTCCGCACCGAGATCGTCTCGGTGACCGGCTATCAGTCCGCCGGTGCGCTGAACATGGTGGTGGTGGCACCCGATTCGCCTGCCGAGACGCTGACCGACCTGGCCGGGGCCAAGGTGTCGGCCAGCGTGGGATCGGCGGGCCACGGCACCCTGCTGCGTGCGCTGGCCGGCACCGCCGTCGAGGTGCTCAACCAACAGCCCCAGGTGGGCGCCTCGTCGCTGGAATCCGGTCAGGTACAAGGCCTGTCACAGTTCGTGGCATGGCCCGGGCTGCTGGTCCACCAGGGCCGGGCCAGACTGCTCTACGACGGTGCCGAACTGGACTACCCGACCCTGCACGGTGTGGTGGTGCGCCGCGGCTACGCACGCGACCACCCGGAAGTGCTCGGCGCGTTCCTGCAGGCTCAGCTGGACGCCACCGATTTCCTGAACCGCAACCCGTTGGAGGCGGCCCGCATCGTCGCGGCCGACAGCGGGCTGCCGCAGGAGGTCGTCTACCTCTACAACGGGCCCGGCGGGACGTCGTTCGACACCACCCTCAAGCCGGTTCTGATCGAGGCGCTGAAAAACGATGTGCCCTACTTGAAGTCGATCGGCGATTTCGACGGCCTCGACGTCGACGCGTTCGTCGACGACGGTCCGCTGCGAGCGGCTTTCGCGGAACGAAAGCTCGACTACGACAAGGCGGTAGCCGACATCGACAAGCCCGCGACGGCCGGCGGCGAGCTCTGGCTGGACGGATCCGACACCACGATGACCGTTGCGGATGCGACCGCCCTGCTCAAAGCCGTCCGGGCCGCGACCGGCCGCGGCGACCACGTGCGGGCGGCCTACGTGCACGACACCGAACTGGGCACCCGGTGGTTCGCCGACAAGTCGGTATGGGTCCGAGACGGTGCGCGCTACCTGCCGTTCGACACCACCGCGGGCGCGCAACGGTACCTCGCCGCGCACCCGGGCGGTGTCGTGCTGGATTATCAGCAGGCCCTGGCGGGTGTGGCGTGAGTGCGGTCATGACCGGCGCCCCGGTGGTCTCCGTGCCGTTCGACGCCGCACCGCGCCGGCAGCGGCCGGCACGACGGTCATGGCTGCTGCGGCTGGTGTCGGTCACCGCGGCGGTGGGACTGTGGCAGCTGCTGACCGCCGCCGATGTGCGGTGGTGGCTGCGATTCGACACGCTGCCCACCGTCGGCGAGATCTTCGCGACGCTGCTGCGCCGGCTGGGCACCGACCAGTATTGGCTGGACTTGGGCCAGTCGCTGCTCCGGATCCTGACCGGGTTCGGGCTGGCCGCCCTGGCCGGCGTGGCCACCGGCATCCTGCTGGGCAGATCCCGGGTGGCCGCCGACGTGGTGGGTCCGCTCACCGAACTGATCCGGCCGGTCCCGGCGATCGCCGTCGTGCCGGTCGCGATCCTGCTGTTTCCGGCCGGCGAACAGGGGATCGTGTTCATCACATTCCTGGCGGCCTTCTTCCCGATCCTGGTCAGCACCCGGCACGCGGTGCGCGCGCTGCCCACGATCTGGGAGGACTCGGTCCGCACGCTGGGCGGTGGGCGTTGGGAAGTGCTGCGCCAGGTCGTATTTCCGGGAAGCCTGCCGGGAGTGTTCAGCGGCCTGTCGGTGGGCATGGGTGTGGCGTGGATCTGCGTGATCTCCGCGGAGATGATCTCCGGCCGACTCGGTATCGGATACCGCACCTGGCAGGCCTACACGGTGCTGGCCTACCCGGACGTGTTCGTCGGGATCATCACCATCGGGGTGCTCGGATTCGCCACATCAGCGGCGGTGGAACTGCTCGGCCGCAGTCTGACCCGGTGGCTGCCCCGCGGCGAGGAGAACGAGCGATGACGGCCGGCATGAGGCTGACCCTGGACCGCGTCCGGCTCTCCTACACCGGCACCCCGGTCATCGAGGAGCTCAGCCTGTCCGCGCTGCCGGGCGAAATCCTGGTACTGACCGGGCCGTCCGGATGCGGCAAGTCGACCGTGCTGCGTGCGCTGGCGGGCCTGCTGGCACCCGAGCGCGGCAGGGTGCTGGCCGATGACGCCGCGGTGAAGACGACCTGCGGTGACCGCGGGGTGGTGTTTCAGGACAACGCGCTGCTGCCGTGGCGCTCGGTGCGGTCCAACATCGAGCTGGCGCTGCGGCTTCGGGGCGTGCCGCGGCCCGGGCGCCGAGCCCAGGCCGAGCGGTGGATCGCCGAGTTGGGTCTGACCGGATTCGGGGACTACCTGCCCAAAAGCCTGTCGGGCGGGATGCGGCAACGGGTCCAGTTGGCTCGCGGGCTGGCCGGTGCGCCACGCGCGGTGATGATGGACGAGCCGTTCGGGGCACTGGACAGCGCGACCCGCGCCGCCATGCAGGCGCTGCTGATCGACACCTGGCGATCGCATCCCACCACCATCGTCTTCGTCACCCACGATGTGGACGAGGCACTGGCACTGGGGGATCGGGTGGCGGTGCTGGGCCGCGCCGGACAGCCGCTGCGGGCGCTCATCGACGTCCCCGAACCACGCAGCGGCCGAGCCGAACCCGAGTTGCGCACCGAACTTCTGGCCGCATTGGACTACTCATGATGCAGCCACCGGACGCCCGGCAGCCGCAGCGGCTGGACTGCGACGTGCTGGTGATCGGCGGCGGTACCGCCGGCACCATGGCCGCGCTCACCGCCGCCGAGCACGGCGCGCGGGTGCTGCTGCTGGAGAAGGCCCACGTGCGGCACTCCGGTGCACTGGCGATGGGCATGGACGGTGTCAACAACGCCGTCATCCCCGGCAAGGCCGAACCCGAAGACTATGTCGCCGAGATCACCCGCGCCAACGACGGAATCGTCAACCAGCGCACCGTGTATCAGACCGCCACCCGCGGCTTCGCCATGGTGCAGCGGCTGGAACGCTACGGCGTGAAGTTCGAGAAGGACTCCCGCGGCGAGTATGCGGTCCGCCGGGTGCACCGCTCGGGCTCCTATGTGCTGCCGATGCCCGAAGGCAAGGACGTCAAGAAGGCGCTGTACCGCGTGCTGCGGCAACGCTCGATGCGCGAACGGATCCGCATCGAGAACCGGTTGATGCCGGTGCGGGTACTCACCCGCGGCGGCCGGGCGGTGGGGGCGGCCGCATTACACACCCGCACCGGCGAATTCGTCGCCGTCGGCGCCAAGGCGGTGATCCTGGCCACCGGGCCGTGCGGGCGGCTCGGGCTGCCGGCGTCGGGGTACCTGTACGGCACCTATGAGAACCCGACCAACGCCGGCGACGGCTACTCGATGGCCTACCACGCCGGCGCCGAACTGTCCGGCATCGAATGCTTCCAGGTCAACCCGCTGATCAAGGACTACAACGGGCCGGCCTGCGCGTACGTGGCCAACCCGTTCGGCGGTTATCAGGTCAACGCGTTGGGGGAGCGGTTCGTCGACTCCGACTACTGGTCGGGGCAGATGATGGCCGAGGTCAAATCGGAGATCGACTCCGCGCGGGGCCCGATCTACCTCAAGGTGTCGCACCTACCCGACGAGACGCTCACGGCGCTGGAGAACATCCTGCACACCACCGAGCGCCCCACCCGCGGCACCTTCCACGCCAACCGCGGCCACGACTACCGCACCCACGACGTGGAGATGCACATCTCCGAGATCGGCTTGTGCTCCGGGCATTCCGCCTCGGGAGTATGGGTCGACGAGCACGCCCGCACCACCGTTGCGGGCCTGTACGCGGCCGGTGACCTGGCCTGCGTTCCGCACAACTACATGATCGGCGCCTTCGTGTTCGGCGATCTGGCCGGAGCGCACGCCGCGTCCACGCTGGCCGATATCGCCGCACCCCGGGATCTTCCCGACGATCAGCTTGCCGAGGCACATGAGCTGATCTACCGGCCGCTGCGCCATCCCGACGGCCCGCCGCAGCCGCAGGTGGAATACAAGCTGCGCCGGTTCGTCAACGACTATGTGGCGCCGCCGAAGACGGCGGCCAAGCTGTCGCTGGCGGTGCACACGTTCGAGCGGATGCGCGGCGAGATCGCCGAGATGGGTGCGCGCAGCCCGCATGAGTTGATGCGCGCCGTCGAGGTGTCGTTCATCCGCGACTGCGCCGAACTGGCGGCCCGGTCGTCGCTGACCCGCACCGAATCACGGTGGGGGCTCTACCACGATCGGGCCGACCTGCCCGGCCGTGACGATAGCCGGTGGGGGTATCACCTCAACGTGCGAAAGCGCGCCGACGGTGAGATGGAGTTCCTCAAACGACCTGTCGCGCCCTATTTCGTGGCGGTACCCGAGTTGGACGGGCTGCCGCCGGCGGACCAGTCGGTGCACCCGGTGCCGCAACCGCCGTTGCTCGGCGGCCAGGCACCGGCCACCGCACATTCGCGGGTCAGCGCGCCGGGCGCCTCGCAGCCGCCGTCGCCGCGGATCGCGGCCGTTGTCGCTCTGGCGGAACCGGCGCTGACCGATCTCGCCGAATTCCTCGGCGACCCCGATCCCGGGGTGCGGCGCACCGCGGTCGCCACTCTGACCGAGCACACCCCTGACGGATACGAATCCGCATTGTTCGACGCGCTCTCCGACCAAGACGCCGCGGTGCGCCGCGCCGCCGCCGACGGGGTGCGCGAACTGGTCGAAGTGGTGGCCGATCCCACAGCGGCCGCTGCGCAGCTGGACTCGCCGGATCCGGTGGTCCGTTCCTGTGCGGTGCATCTGCTGTCGAGCCGGCGCGCCGGGGACCCGGACCGGTACCGCGCCGCGCTGACCGACCCCGACCACCGGGTGCGCATCGAGGCGGTGCGAGCGCTGGTCTCAATCGACGACGCGGCGACGGTGGCCACTGCAGCCACCGACGGCAACCGCGAGGTGCGCGTCGCGGTCGCCGACGCGTGCGCGACGCTGCACACCGGGACCGACACCATCCGGCTGCTGATCGGCGACCCGGATCCGCTGGTGCGCGCCGCGGCGCTGACCGCCCTCGGCGAAGTCGGTTGCGGTGACGACGATATCGCCGTCGTGATATCCGCGCTGGGGGAGTCGGCATGGCAGGTGCGGGTGGGCGCGGCACGTGCGCTGGGCGGCTCGCACGCCGCGGTGGCGGTGCCCCGCCTGACGTTCGCTCTCGAGGATCCGCACCTCGACGTCCGCAAAGCCGCGGTGCTCGGGCTGACACGCTGGGCGGCAACGGAGGCCGCCGTGCTGGACGCGCTGCGCATCGCCGTCAAGGACAGCGACGCCGACGTGCGCGCCTACGCGCGTCGGGCGCTGCAGGACGCGGGCCGCCATGTTCAAGTCACCGACAACCGCGGAAACGGCATGCATCCCGCACCGGGGTCACTACGCTGACTCGGGATGGCCACCTCGGATGCTGCCGGTTCGGGCAGCAATGCCCGCCTGTCCGTGCAGGACTGGGTGCAGGCCGGCTTCCGGATCCTGGCCGAAGGCGGCCTCAAGGCCCTGACCATCGATCGGCTCTGCCGGCGAGTCGGGGTCACCAAGGGCAGCTTCTACTGGCACTTCACCGACATGAAGGCCTACCGGCAGGCGCTGATCGACAGCTGGGCCACGCTGCGCGACGACGACCGCGGTGATTTCGAGGCGCTGTCGGCGTTGCCCCCGCGCGAGCGGCTCTCCCGCATGATGACCTCGCTGGTGGGGCCTCGCCATT
>CAYNJD010000088.1:0-11522 GCA_964397355.1 uncultured Mycobacterium sp.
CGCCGACACCCAGCCTACGAGCCAACACGTGGCTTGACTCCGGTTAGGAACTCAGCGGGCTGTCGGTGGGCGGGGTTAGCGTGCCGGCAACCGATCGAGAGGAATCGCCATGGGACAGATCTCGGGCCGGCCGGACCCCGGTGCCGAAGCGCAGCGCACCGATCCGGAGCCGCTGGTGATCGACTGCGACGACTGCGCGGTGCGCGGCCCCGCCTGTCGCGACTGTGTGGTCAGCGTGCTGCTCGGTGCGCCGAACGAGTTGCTCGAGGACGAGCGGGCGGCGCTGGACGTGCTCGCCGAGGCCGGTATGGCGCCGCGGTTGCGGCTGGTGCCGATCCGCGGCGACCGCCCACCGGCACGCCGATCCGGGGTGGCCTGACCCCGGCGCGCCTCTTTCCGGCTTCCTGGGGCGGGGCTGTTAAAGTGGCAGCTCGCGATGGACAACGCCGTTGCCATTTCGTAACCTATTCGAGACCTTACGAAGATTCGGCGGCGGCACGGCCACGTACCTCCCTTGGCAGTGTTAAGGATGCAATCTTGAAGCTCGAACGTGTGCAGTGGAGTCTGCGTGCTTTTAGGCGTCCTGTCCACGGTGTAGCGGCCTGTCTGGTGGCCGGCACCTTGGCCCTGACAGGCTCGCTGGTCGGCGGTTACGTCCACGCCGACCCGGCCGACGACGCGCTGGCCAAGCTCAGTGAACTGTCCCGGCAGGCCGAGCAGACCACCGAGGCGATGCACACCGCGCAACTCAACCTCGACGAGAAGCTCGCCGCGCAGCAGGCCGCCGACAAGGCGCACGCCGACGACCAGGCCGCGCTCGACGCCGCCAGGGAGCAGCTGTCCAGCTACCGCTCGGCGGTGAACCGGTTCGCCGCCACCACCTACATGGGCGGCCGCGTCGGCGGGATGGACGCCATCCTGACCGCGGAGTCGCCGCAGCAGCTGATCGACAAGCTGGCCGTGCAGCGCGTGGTCGCCAGCGACCTGTCGGTGCAGCTGGAGCGCTACCGGACCGCCAGCGACCGGGCTGATCAAGCCGAGCAGGCCTCGGCGAAGTCGGCCGAGGAGGCGCGGACGGCGGCCGAACAGGCCGCGGCGGTGCGCGCCGAGCTGCAGGCCAAGCAGAGCCGGCTGCAGCTGCAGATCGCGGTGGTCAAATCGCAGTACTACGCGCTCACGCCGCAGCAGCGCACCGCGATGGCCGCACCCGGGCCGGTCCCGGAGGCCGCGCCGGGAGAGCCCGCGCCCGAAGGTGCGCCGCCGGCTCCCGGCTTCCCGGCGCCGGGCCCCGACGCGCCGCCTGCGATGGACGCGGCGATGAGTGCCCCCGGTGGCGGCGGTGCCGCCGCCACCGCCGTCCAGGCCGCGTTGACCCAGGTCGGGACGCCGTATGCCTGGGGCGGGGCCGCACCGGGCGGGTTCGACTGTTCCGGGCTGGTGATGTGGGCGTTCAACCAGGCCGGCATCTCGCTGCCGCACTCCAGCCAGGCGCAGGCCAACGGCGGCCAGCCGGTCGCGCTCTCCGACCTGCAGCCCGGTGACGTGCTGACCTTCTACTCGGACGCGTCGCACTCCGGCATCTACGTCGGCGACGGCATGATGATCCACTCGTCCACCTACGGGCAGCCGGTCCGGGTGGTGCCGATGAACTCCTCCGGCCCGATCCACAACGCCCGCCGTTACTGAGCGCCGCCGGTTCCGCCGGTTGCTGGCCGCGCTGCTGGGGGCCGAACTGATCGCCGCCGTCGCGACGCTGGCCGTGCCGGCCCCGCAGGTGGCCGATCCACCGCTGATCGTCGGCGACCACCGCGGCGTCGTGCTGGACAACCGCGGCGGCGAGCCGGGTGCGGCATTGCTGGCCCGCGTAGCGGCCAACATCTCCGACGCCGTCGAGGCCGTCGAGGCGTTCTGGGGCAACGACTGGTCGCACCGCATCGAGTTGACGGCCACCGGTTCGGACCGCCAGTTCGCCGCCCTGGCCGACGGGAACTCCGGCGTCGACGTCGATCAATGGTCCGACATCGCCGCCGTCGCGGTCGCCGACCGGGTCGATCCGGCGCGCCGGCTGGTGAGCGGCCAGCGGGTGGTGTTCGCGCCGCGCGCGGCCGCGATGAGCACACCGGCGCTGCGAATCGTGTTGACCCACGAGCTTTTCCACTACGCGGCCCGCGCCGACACCGCCATCGATGCGCCGCGCTGGCTCACCGAGGGGGTAGCCGACTTCGTGGCGCGCCCGGATGCCGCCGTGCCGGTGGGCGCCGATGACGCGGTGGCGCTGCCATCGGATGCCGACCTGGACGCCCCGGGTCCGCGGCGGGCGCGGGCCTACGACCGGGCGTGGGAGTTCGCGCGCTTCGTCGCCGCGCGGTTCGGCACGGCCAAGCTGCGTGAGCTCTACGTGTCGGCCTGCGGACCCGGGCACGTCGAGCCGGTCGTCGCGGTGCGCCGGGTACTCGGGGTGGACCTGCCCGGCCTGCTCGCCGACTGGCAACGCTGGCGCAGCTGACGGCGCGATAGCATCCCTCGGATGAGCCGGGTCCTGCTGGTTACCAATGATTTTCCGCCGCGTCCCGGCGGCATCCAGTGCTATCTGGAAGAGTTGGTGCGCCGCATCGCCGCCGCCGGGCGCCACGAGGTGACGGTGTACGCGCCGCAGTGGAAGGGCGCCGACGCCTTCGACGTCGCCGCGGAATCCGCCGGCTATCAGGTGGTGCGCCACCCGGGCACGCTGATGCTGCCGGGCCGGGCGGTGGACACCCGGATGCGCCGGCTCATCGCTCAGCGGGCCATCGACACCGTCTGGTTCGGTGCGGCCGCGCCGCTGGCGCTGCTGGCATCGCGGGCGCGCAGCGCCGGCGCAACCCGGGTGCTGGCCAGCACGCACGGTCACGAGGTGGGCTGGTCGATGCTGCCGGTGGCCCGCTCGGTGCTGCGCCGCATCGGGGAGTCCTGCGACACGATCACCTTCGTCAGCCACTACACCCGCGGCCGGTTCGCGTCGGCGTTCGGTCCCGATGCCGCGCTGGAACACCTGCCGCCCGGGGTGGACATCGAGCGGTTCCGGCCCGACCCGGCCGCCCGGGCGCAGCTGCGGGCCCGCTACGGCCTGGACGGCCGGCCCACGGTGGTGTGCGTGTCACGGCTGGTGCCCCGCAAGGGCCAGGACATGCTGATCCGGGCGCTGCCGGCGATCCGGCAGCGCGTCGACGGGGCCGCGCTGGTGATCGTCGGCGGCGGCCCCTACGCCGAGACGCTCCGCGAGCTGGCCGCCGAGTGCGGCGTGGCCGACGCGGTGACGTTCACCGGCGGAGTACCGGCGCCGGAGCTGCCGTCCTACTACCTGCTCGGCGACGTCTTCGCGATGCCGTGCCGCACCCGCGGCGCCGGACTCGACGTCGAGGGGCTGGGCATCGTGTTCCTGGAGGCCTCGGCCGCCGGTGTCCCGGTGGTCGCCGGCCGCTCCGGTGGTGCGCCGGAAACCGTGCTGGACAACAAAACCGGGCGGGTGGTCGACGGCAGGTCCGTCGAGGCCGTCGGCGACGCGGTCAGCGCACTGCTGGCCGACCCGGACCGTGCCGCCACCATGGGCGCCGCCGGACGCGAATGGGTGACGGGGCACTGGCGCTGGGACACGCTGGCCGAACGCATGGCCGAGCTGCTGCAGGCCTGAGCTCGCTGAACCGTTGAGTTGATGCGGCGGTTCCAGCGCCGGTCAGCCCTTGGCGTAGATCGCCTCGATCGCGTCGGCGAACTTCTCGGCGACCACCTTGCGCTTGACCTTCATGGTGGGGGTCAGCTCCCCGGTGGCCTCGGTGAAGTCGACGGGCAGGATCTGGAACTTGCGGATCGACTCGGCGTGCGACACCGCCAGATTGGCCTGCTTGACCGCGGCGTCGACCTCGGCGATCAGGTCCGGGTCGGTAGCCAGGTCCGCGGGGGTGGCGTCGGCGGCCTTGCTGTTTCGCTGCTTCCAGCCTTCGATGGCTTCCGGGTCGATGGTGATCAACGCCCCGATGAAGGGCTTGGCGTCGCCGACGACCATCGCCTGGCTGATCAGCGGGTGGGCGCGCAACTGGTCCTCGAGCACCGCCGGGGCCACGTTCTTGCCGCCGGCGGTGACGATGAGCTCCTTCTTGCGGCCGGTGATCTTCAGGTAGCCCTCGTCGTCGATGTCGGCCAGGTCGCCGGTCTTGAACCAGCCGTCGGTGAACGCCTCGGCGGTAGCCTCCTCGTTGCGCCAGTAGCCGTTGAACACCACCCCGCCGCGGACCTGCAGCTCACCGTCGTCGGCGATCCGCATGCTGTTGCCCGGCACCAGTTTTCCAACGGTCCCGACCTTCATGCCGTCGACCGGGTTGACCGTGACGGCGGCGGTGGTCTCGGTCAGGCCGTAGCCCTCGTAGATGGTCAGGCCGACGCCGCGATAGAAGTGGCCCAGCCGTTCACCGAGCGGCGCCCCGCCGGACACCGAGGCCCGGCAGTCGCCGCCCAGCGCCGCCCGCAGCTTGTGATAGACCAGCTTGTCGAACAGCGCGTGCTTGGCGCGCAGCAGCAGGCCGGGGCCGCCGCGATCGGCGGCTTCGCTCCAGTCCACCGCGGTCTGGGCGGCCATCTCGAAGATCCGGCCCTTGCCGTCGTTGGCGGCGTTGCCGGCCGCGGTGTTGTACACCTTCTCGAACACCCGCGGCACCGACACCACCACGGTCGGCTTGAACACCGAGAACATCGGCACCAGGTTCTTGATGTCGCTGGTGAACCCGACGGTGACCCGGTTGGTGAACGCGCCCAGGGTCAGCGCGCGCGCCAGCACGTGGGCCAGCGGCAAGAAGATCAGCAGTCGCTGCCCGGGACTGATCAGGGTCGGCAGCGCGGCCTTGGTGCCGCGGACCTCGTGAATCAGGTTGGAGTGGGTCAGCTGGCAGCCCTTGGGACGCCCGGTGGTCCCCGAGGTGTAGATCAGCGTCGCCGGGTCGGTGGCGCGCAGCGCGTCGAGGCGGGCGGTGAGCTGGGCCGGGTCCTGCCCGGCGCCGGCCTCGGCGAGTTCGTCGACGGCCTTGGCGCCCGACCCGTCGATGGTCAGCACCTGCCGCAGCGCGGGCAGGTCAGCGGCGAGTTCGTTGATGATCTGGGCGTGGGCGTCGGTTTCGGCGAACGCCAGCACCGCGCTGGAGTCCTGCATCACCCAGCGCACCTGCTCCGCCGACGACGTCTCGTAGATCGGCACGGTGACCGCACCGACGGACAGGATCGCCAGGTCCAGGATGGCCCACTCGTAGCGCGTCGCCGAGAAGATCACCACCCGGTCGCCGGCCGTGACGCCTTGGGCGATCAGACCCAGTGCGGCCGAACGGATCTCGGCGGCAGCGGTGGCACAGCTGACGTCGGTCCAGGCGCCGTCGACCAGGCGCTGGAAGATGACGAAGTCGGGATGGTCGCGCTCGTGTTCGAAGACGACTGCGGCGACGTTGTCATGCTCCTCGACGGTGAACGGCGCGGGAACACTGAACTCACGCATTGCGATGACCTCTCTGGCAGCCTGCTGTCTTCTGTGCCCAGCGTAGTCGGCACCCGGCGACGAGTGTGACGGTGTTCACTGGTCATGCCGCCGACGGGGCCGATACACCCGCGGCGTTCCGCCCGGCAGGCGTCATATGTGAAGCTGGGGCGATGAACAGTATCCAGGTTGCCGACCAGACGTTCGTGGCCGCATCCGGTGAGCAGGTCGGCGCCGCTGTCGCCGACCGGTCGAGTTGGCGGCGGTGGTGGCCGGACCTGCAGCTACAGGTGGTCGAGGACCGCGCCGAGAAGGGTATCCGGTGGACGGTCGGCGGGCCGCTGACCGGCACCATGGAGGTCTGGCTGGAGCCCATGCTCGACGGGGTGTTGCTGCACTACTTCCTGCACGCCGAACCCACCGGCGCGACCGGCCGCCAGCTGGCCCGGATGAACCTGGCGAAACTGAACCACCGCCGCCGGGTGGCCGGCAAGCGGATGGCCTTCGAGGTGAAAGCCCGCCTGGAGCGGTCCCGGCCGGTGGGCGTGGCCCCGCTCGCGGTGAGCTGACCCCGGCCTGAACGGGCGGCTGCCGGGCGCGGCGAGGTACCGTCTGTGCCGAGGGCCGGCGGCAGGCGCGAACGAGTTAGGGAAGTATCCACGTGGCGGACAAGACAGCTCAGACGATCTTCATCGCGGCGGAGCCGAGCACGGTGATGAAGGTGATCGCCGACATCGGCGCCTACCCGGAGTGGGTCTCGGAGTACACCGAGGCCGAGGTGCTCGAAACCGACGCCGACGGCTACCCGAAGCAGGCCCGGCTGGTGCTGGACGCCGCGGTGCTCAAGGACACCATGGTGCTGGCCTACGACTGGCCGGCGGACCGCCGCAGCGTGCGGTGGTCGCTGGTGTCCAGTTCGCTGCTGAAGGCCCTTGACGGCGAATATCGCTTGACGCCCAAGGATTCCGGAACCGAAGTCGTTTACGAACTGTCGGTCGATCTGATGATCCCGATGATCGGTCTGCTCAAGCGCAAGGCGGAGCGCCGACTCACCGACACCGCACTGAAGGACTTGAAGAAGCGAGCCGAGGCTGAGTGAGGCCGCCGGAACAAGCGCCGACCGCGGCCCCGATCAGTCTGTTCGTCGGCAAGGGCGGCGTCGGTAAGTCCACGCTGGCGGCGGCGACCGCCGTCGCCGAGGCGCTCGCCGGCGACCGGGTGCTGCTGATCTCGACCGACCAGGCGCATTCGGTCGGTGATGTGCTCGGCGTGACGGTGATACCCAGCGGTGGTGGCGATCCCGTTCCGGTGGCGCTCGACGACGCCGGTCCCGGTCGACTCGACGTGCTGGCCCTGGACACGCTGGCGTTGCTCGAGGAGCAGTGGGCCGGCGTGGTGGAGGTGCTGTCCGCGCGGTTCCCGGAGTCGGATCTGGGAAGCATTGCCCCCGAAGAGCTCTCAGCGCTTCCCGGGATCCAGGAGGTGCTCGGCCTGCACGAGGTCGGCCAGTTGGCTCGTAGCGAGCGGTGGGACCGGGTCGTCGTCGACTGCGCCTCCACCGCCGACGCGATGCGGATGCTGACGCTGCCTGCCACGGTGGCGCTCTACGCCGAGCGGTCCTGGCCGCGCCACCGTAGGCTCAGTGGGTCCGAAGCCGCCTCGACCGCACTGGTCGAGTTGATCGAGCGGATCAGCGGTGCCGCTGAGCGACTGGCCACGTTGCTGACCGACGAGGCGCTGGTCGGCGCGCATCTGGTGCTGACCGCCGAGCGGGTAGTGGCCGCCGAAGCCGTCCGGACCCTGGGATCGCTGGCGCTGACGGGCGTGCGCGTCGAAGAGCTGATCGTCAATCAGATTTTGTTGCAGGATGATTCGTACGCCTACACCAACCTGCCGGCTCATCCGGCGTTCGACTGGTACGCCGAGCGAATCCGCGAGCAGCGCGGCGTGCTCGACGACTTGGACCGCGCCATCGGTGACGTGGCGATGGTGCTGGTTCCGCACCTGGCGGGCGAGCCCATCGGCCCCAAGGCGCTGGGCGAACTGCTCGAGGGCAGCCGCCGCCGCGACGGGTCGGCGCCGCCGGGGCCGGTGCGGCCGGTGGTCGACCGGGAGTCGGGTTCCGGGCTGGGGTCGGTGTACCGATTGCGGTTAGAGTTACCCCAGGTCGATTCCGGTGCGCTCAGTCTGGGGCGGTCCGGCGACGACTTGATCATCGGTGCCGGTGGCACCAGACGCCGGGTTCGACTGGCGTCGGTGCTGCGGCGATGCACGGTTGTGGACGCAACGCTGCGCGGCAGCGAACTGACGGTGCGATTCCGGCCGGATCCGGCGGTGTGGCCGGTGAGTGGGGACGAGGAGGTGCGACGTTGAGTGCTGGCGTGCACCCCGACCTGGGTGAGCTCGGGCCCGAGTTGCGCAAGCTCGCCCAGGCGATCCTGGACCGGCTCGACCCGGCGGTGCGGGCGGCGGCGATGCTGGCCGCGGCCGGGGACGGTCCGGGCAAGTGCCAGCAGGTGTGGTGCCCGGTGTGTGCGCTGGCGGCGTTGGTGACCGGCGAGGAGCATCCGCTGCTCACCGTCGTCGCCGAACACAGCGTCGCGTTGTTCGAGGTGATCCGCGCCGCGGTCGGGGAGACCGGCGGCGCGCCGGCCCCGCCCGACGGTCCGCCCACCGGCGGCGGTGGTGACGGTGGTGACGCCCCGCCTCGCAGCGGTTATCAGCACATTCCGGTCACGGTGGAAACCTAAGGAATTCCACGGAATACGCCATGTGACGAATCACGGTGTGGCCGTAGCCACGGTGGGTCGGTAAAGTTGGCGCGAACACGGCCCGGCGCGGCCAGGAGGGAGGGGCCATGTGGTACTGGCTGTTCAAGTACATACTCCTGGGACCGTTGTTGGCTCTGATCGGCCGTCCGAAAGTCGAGGGGTTGGAGAACATCCCCGATGAGGGCGCGGTGATCTTGGCCAGCAACCACCTGGCCGTCATGGACAGCTTCTACCTCCCGCTGGTGGTGCGCCGCCGGATCACCTTCCTGGCCAAGTCGGAGTACTTCACCGGCACCGGCATCAAGGGCTGGTTCACCCGCTGGTTCTACACCGCGGTCGGCCAGGTGCCCATCGACCGCACCGACGCCGACGCCGCGCAGGCCGCCCTGAACACCGCCGAGCGGATCCTCAACGACGGCAAGCTGCTCGGGATCTACCCGGAGGGCACCCGCTCACCCGACGGCAGGTTGTACAAGGGCAAGACCGGCCTGGCCCGGCTTGCGCTGCACAGCGGTGTCCCGGTGATCCCGGTCGCCATGATCGGAACCAACGTCGTCAACCCGCCGGGCACCAAGATGCTGCGGTTCGGCCGGGTCACCGTCCGGTTCGGCAAGCCGATGGACTTCTCGCGCTTCGACGGGATGGCCGACAACCGCTTCATCGAGCGGGCGGTCACCGACGAGGTGATCTACGAGCTGATGGGCCTGTCCGGTCAGGAGTACGTAGACATCTACGCGGCCAACGTCAAAAACGGTGTCCCGCAACAGGACGGGGCGACGGCTCAGCCGGTCGCCCGGTTTCCCGAAACCGCCGCGGGCTGATCCGGAGCCGTCGAGCGGCGGCCGGGCCTGAACGTCGCGCCGGCCGCCACGATCACCGCCAGCGCCCACCACACGTACGACGTCCCGGCCAGTTGGCGCCACCACGTCGCATCCGACTCGTGATGCTCGGGAAGCAACTCGATCGGGCTGCGCAGCATCAGCGCCACTCCCACCGCGGCCAGCACTCCCAGCGCGACCGCCCGATGCCGGTACGCCAGCACCGCGGCGACCACCACGGTGGGCAGCATCCACACCCAGTGGTGTGACCACGACACCGGTGAGACCACCAGCCCGAACAGTGCCACGCAGACCAGCGCGCACGTCGGCTCCCCGGCGTCGAGCACCCGGCGGGCCGCCCACACCGTCACCGCGAGCACCAGCAGGCAGCCCGCCAGCCACAGCACCGAACGCTGCTGGTCGCCCAGCGGCAGTCGCGCCAGCGCCCCGGCCAGGTTCTGGTTGGTGTTCAGCGTCGCCCCGCCGATGCGGTCGGTGTTGCGCACCGTGTGCGTCCAGTACTGCCAGGAGTCGCTCCAGGCCAGCGCGAAGCCCAGCAGCGTCGCCGCCGCGAACGATGCCACCGTGGTCACCGCGGCACGCCCGTCGCGGCGCAACAGGAAATACAGCAGGAACACCGCCGGGGTCAGCTTCAGCGCCACCGCCACCCCCAGCAGCGCGCCACGCGGCCAATAGGTGCGGCGCGGCACACAGTCGGCGATCACCAGCGTCATCAGCACCGCGTTGATCTGGCCGAAGTCGAAATTGGCCCAGATCGGCTCGGCATCGAACCAGATGGCCGCCGCGACGATCGCCGCGGCCACCACACCCCGGCGGCCGATGCCGGCGCCGATTCCCAGGCCGCTGAGCACGATCGTCACGGACACCACCAGCAGCAGTGTCGAGACGATCGTCAGCGCGACGGTGCCGGTACCCAGCGACACCCAGGTGAGCGGGGCGAACAGCACCGCGGCGATCGGGGGATAGGTGAACGGCAGCACCGTTCCGTCGATCTGGGTGGCGAACCAGTCGTCGCCGTAGAGCGGATGCCCGTCACGCCACGCCTGGGCCGCCATCCGGTACACGTCGACGTCGATGTGGTACGGGGTGCTGCCCAGTGCCCGCCACGTCGTGTAGCCCAGTGCCCCGAGCGCCAGCAGCGCGAAGATCCACCAACCGGCGTGCCCCCCGTGCCGACGGCCCGGGTCGGGCGGCCGCGATGTAGTCATGTCGCAGCACAGCCTATCGGGTAGCCACGTTTTACCGGGCCATGCCGGTGGTGATCCGGGCGCGGTGCGCCGTGAGGGCGTACGTTGCATTAGGTGCTCGAATGGTTCCGGGACGACATCATCGACCGCGGCCGGCTGCCGCTGTTGTGCTGCCTGCTCGCGTTCCTGGTGACGTTTCTGGTGACCCGCTCCATGGTCCGCTACATCCGCAGTCAGGCCGGCCGCGTCGGCCCACCGCGCTGGTGGCAGCCGCGCAACGTGCACATCGGGTCCAAGCACATCCACCACGTGGTCTTCGGGGTGGTGCTGGTGATGGTCTCCGGGGTGACCCTGGTGGCCGCGGGCGCCGGCGGGCACGAGCCGCTGTTCAGCGTCGCGGCGACGGCGTTCGGGATCGGGGCGGCGCTGGTGCTCGACGAGTACGCGCTGATCCTGCACCTGTCCGATGTGTACTGGGAGGAGGACGGGCGCGCCTCGGTGGACGCGGTGTTCGCCGCCACCGCGGTGACCGGGCTGCTGGTGCTGGGGTTTCACCCGCTGACCTTCCTGTTGTCGCTGTGGCACGACACCTCCTCGCTGCTGATCCACACCGGGGTGCTGGTCAGCCTGGTGATGGCGCTGCCGCTGGGCGTGGTGGTGCTGCTGAAGGGCAAGGTCTGGACCGGGCTGATCGGGATGTTCTTCTTCCCGCTGCTGGTGATCGGCGCGATCCGGCTGTCCCGGCCCCACGCCCCCTGGGCCCGCTGGCGCTACCTGGCCAACCGGGAGCGGATGCGTCGCGCGCTGGAGCGGGAACGCCGGCTGCGGCGCCCGGTGATCCAGGCCAAGCTCTGGCTGCAGGATGCGGTCGCGGGCCGGCCGCAGCTGCCCGACGACCGGGCCGTCGACGCCGAACTCGATCGTGACGTGCGGGCGGCGTCGGCGCCGACCGAGCCGATCATGATCGGTCGTCGGCTGGTGCCCACCGGGCGGGCTCCCGGCGGGCCGGTGCGCCCCGGGCGGACACCCGAACCGCGGGCGCCCAACCGTGTCGTCGCCGAGGCGTCGGCGCCGACGATGCCGTTTACCGTCCCACCGTTGCGCAGACCCGGCGGTCCGCCGCGGTGAGGTATTTCTACGACACCGAGTTCATCGAGGACGGCCGCACCATCGAGTTGATCTCGATCGGCGTGGTCGCCGAGGACGGGCGCGAATACTACGCGGTGTCATG
>CAYNJD010000089.1:0-11470 GCA_964397355.1 uncultured Mycobacterium sp.
CCGGCCAATGCTCCAGCTTGAGCACCCGCCCACAGACCCGCTGCGACTCCGGCGCCCTCGCGGGTGACGGCCTCGGCGACCGAATTTCCGTCCTGGATGTCCGACATCACCGCGGGTACCGCGGCGGCCGCTCCGGTGACGCGAGCGACCCGGGAGAATCCCTTGAGTTCGACACCGCCGATTTCCGGATCCTTGAACCATTTCAACAGACCTGGGTCGGGTGCACCTGGGCCCGTGGCCGGCCCCTTTGCGACCGTGTTGAGCACCGTCTGACGCACCCCGTCCGCGGTGCCGCCGGCGACCGCACCCTCGGTGGCGATCAGCACATCTTTGAGTGACGGGACGAACCCCGGAGCGTCGTCGGCAGCGCTGCCGTGCGGTTCCGTTCCCGGCGCGGTGCGGGGACGCTCGGCTACCGGAGCAGCTGGGGAAGCTGCACCCGCGCCGCCGTCGCCGCCTTCGTCGGGGAAGCTGAGGTGATCCCACCCGGCGGTGGCGGTGGTGAGATCGCGGGCGATGTCGGTCTCGGAATCGACCAGGTTGTTGAGTCGGGTGCGGATCGCGCTGACGTGGCCGTCGGCGGCACGTTCTCGCGCGTCGCGTTCCGCGGTTGAACTGTAGTGGGTCTGGGTGTCGGTGAGGGTGTAGTCGTCGTCGACGTTGAAACCGTCACGCACAGCGGCGTTTACCGCGTTGAGCACCGACTGTTTGTTGGTCTCCTGCCGGCCGCAGCAGCGTCGGGCGATCTCGGCCGCAACCCGGAGCTGGTCGGCCGGTGCCCGCACTTTGACGACATCGGCGGCGGTGCGCTCCTGCATGCCGTGCGCGGCACTGCCCTCCCAGCTGGTTCCGCCGGGGCGCACCGAGGCGTTGCGGACCTCGGCGAAGGCGTTCTCCCAGGTGTCGGCCAGCCGGGACCAGTTCTCACCGGAGGCCTTGAGATAGTCCCAACTCGCCGCCCTCACCTCGGAGAGCGACGGCCAGCCGTTGCTCAGCGTCATCGACAGCTACCGCGGTAGCCCCAGCCCGCCGGCACCGCCGTCGACGTTCGGGTAACCACCGGCCGGTGCGCGCAGGCCCACCGCGGCCAGTGCCGCCGCTCCACCGTCGTCCATCACCTCGAAGTCGTTCGCCGCCCCGGTGAGCGTGGAAGCGGTCGCCCGCATGCGGCTGGCGAGAATCGTGCCGACTCTGCCGGTACCGGCACTGACCGCCGTCGCCGCCGCCTGGCTGGATTGCCAGGAGGGCGCGGTCATCGTCGTCGGCGTCACCGCGACTTGACCGGCGAGCTCTTCGCAGCGCTGCGCGAGCGCGCGCAGTCCATCCGGTACGACCCGCAGACCCGGTGTAGTCACGGAGGAAGGCTATCGGCCCGGGCGGCGATGGCCAATTCACCCGGCCGGCCTCAATCGAACAGCGTGGCATGGCTGTGCTGGCGCTCCAGGTCCAGCAGCGCCCGTTTCCGGTCGATGCCGCCGCCGTAACCGGTCAGGCTGCCGTTGCTGCCGATGACGCGGTGGCACGGCACGATGATCGAGATCGGGTTGCGGCCGTTGGCCAGCCCGACCGCGCGCGAGGCCTTCGGCGCCCCGATCTGCATGGCCAACTCGCCGTAGGAGCGGGTCTGCCCGTAGGGGATGGTCAGCAGCGCGGTCCATACCCGGCGCTGAAAGTCGGTGCCGGCCATCTCGTAGGCCAGGTCGAACTCGGTGAGATCCCCGGCGAAATACGCCCCGAGTTGCTCGACGACGTCGGGGAAAGCGGTGTCGTCGCGGCGCCAACCGGTGCGATCGGGGGCGTGGGAGTGATCCAGCATCAGCAGATGGCTCAGTTGGCCGTTCTCACCGGCCAGGGTCAGCGGGCCGATCGGGCTGTCGATGGTGCGCTGGGTGGTCATGCGATCTCCTTGGAAGCCGGGGGCCAGTCGTTCACTGCGTGGTCGAGCGCGGTCCACAAGTGCTGGGTGGCATACGACCGCCACGGACGCCAGCGGGTACTGCGCCGGCTCAGCGCCCGCGGCTGGGCGGGTAAGCCCAGCCGGCGTGCGGCCGCCCGGACGCCCAGGTCGGTGACCGGGAACGCATCGGGGTCGCCCAGACCCCGCATGGCAATGATCTCGGCCGTCCAGTCGCCGATCCCGGGAAGCTCCAGCAGCGCATGTCGGGCCCGGTCCCAGTCGCAGCCCGCGCCCAGCCCGATGCTGCCGTCGGCGAGCCCGGCCAGCAGCGCGAGCAGCGTGCGCCGGCGGGCCCGTGGCAGCGCGAGCCGGTCGGGATCGATGTCGGCGAGGCGCTGCACCGAGGGAAACACGTGGGTGAGCCCGCCGGCGGGATCGGATATCGGCTCGCCGTGGGCCAACAGCAGTCGCTGCGCGTGCGTTCGGGCCGCCTTGATCGAAACCTGCTGGCTCAGCACCACCCGCACCGCGAGCTCGGCCTCGTCGACGGTCCGCGGAATGCGCTGCCCCGGCGCCTTGTTGACCAGCGGCGCCAGTTCGGGATCGTCGGTGAGGGCGACGACGACGGCTTCGGGGTCCGCGTCGAGGTCCAGCAGCCGCCGGCAGCGGGTGATCGCGGCGGTCAGGTCGCGGAAGTCGACGAGCGCCAGGTGGCACCGGACGTGATCGGGGGCCGGGCTCAAGGCGACGACGCCGTGGCCGTGCGGCAGGCGCAGCGTGCGTCGGTACGCACCGTCGCGCACCTCCTCGCAGCCGGGAACCGCGCACGCCGCCAGATGCCCGAAGACCCCCTCGAACGCGAACGGGGTGCGCACCGGCAGGCGCAGCGACACCACACCCGGTCCGGGAGCCTCGGAATCGGATCGGAGCTTCGACTGCGCGGCCTGCTGCCGCAACGCCGTCGGGGTGGTGGCGCATACGGCGCGGATGGTGTCGTTGAACTGCCGGATGCTGGCGAAGCCGGCCGCGAACGCCACGTCCCCCAGCGGCAGATCGGTGGTCTCGATGAGGATCCGGGCCGTCTGGGCACGTTGCGCCCGGGTCAGCGCCAGCGGCCCGGCGCCGACTTCGACCTGCAGCAGCCGCTGCAATTGGCGGGCTGAATAGCCGAGCTGGGCTGCCAGGCCGGTCACACCTTCGCGGTCGACCGTGCCGTCGGCGATCAAGCGCATCGCCCGGCCCACCACGTCGCCGCGGACGTTCCATTCCGGGGAACCCGGGGCCGCGTCGGGCCGACACCGTTTGCAGGCACGGAAGCCGGCCCGCTGGGCGGCGGCGGCGCTGGGATAGAACCGCACGTTGCGGGCCAGCGGCGGCCGCACCGGGCAGCTGGGCCGGCAGTAGATCCCGGTGGAGAGCACCGCGGTGTAGAACCAGCCGTCGAAGCGGGCGTCGTTGGACTTCACGGCCCGATAGCAGCGGTCGAAGTCGTCGTGCACCTTGTAACCATGGCACGCGACAGCCGCCGGCACTAGCGGAAAAACGACACCACAGTGCCGCGTGGCCGCTGCGGGCTACCATCTGCACGTGGCGGCACTGGTGCAGCGGTACTTGGACGGAATCCTCGCCGAGCATTCCGGGGTGAGCGAGGGCGCGCTGGCGAGCTACATTCCGGAGCTGTCCCGGGTCGACCCGACCGGCTTCGGCCTGGCGCTGTCCTCATCCGACGGCCACGTCTATGAATCCGGTGATGCCGACGCGCAATTCAGCATGCAGTCGATCTCCAAACCGTTCACCTATGCGCTGGCCCTCGATCAGCTGGGGCAGGCCGACGTCGACGCGCGAATTGGTGTGGAGCCCTCCGGTGAGGGATTCAACAAGATCAGCGTCGATCAGGTCACCAACGTCCCGAAGAACCCGATGATCAACGCCGGCGCGATAGTGGCGTGCTCGTTGATCCCGGGTAAGACCGCCGATGACCGGTTCGGCCTCGTCCGGGAGTTCTTCAGCGCCTGCGCCGGGCGCGGGTTGGACTTCGATGAGGACGTCTACCGATCCGAGCGGGCCAGCGGCAGTCGCAACCGCGGAATCGCTTACCTGCTGGACAGTTTCGGCGCGCTCGGCGCCGATCCCGACGACGCCCTCGACGTCTACATCCGGCAGTGCTCGCTGAAGGTCACCAGCACCGATCTGGCCCGGATGGCGGCGACGCTCGCCCGCGGCGGCTTCAATCCGCTGACCGGGCGACAGGTGACCGATGCGGCAGTGGTACGGCGCACGCTGTCGGTCATGGTGACCTGTGGCATGTACGACGCCGCCGGCGCGTGGGTCAGTGCGGTCGGCATGCCGGCCAAGAGCGGCGTGGGCGGTGGCATCGTGGCGGTGCTGCCCGGCCAGCTCGGCATCGGCGTGTATTCGCCGCGCATCGACGCCAAGGGCAACAGCGTGCGCGGGATGCTGGTGTGCCGCAGCCTTTCCCAACAGCTCGGACTGCACTTTCTGACGGTGAGCAGCGAAGCCCATGCGGCCATTCGCGGGGTGTACACCCCCCGTCCCGGTGTCCGCGTCTACGAGGTGCACGGCGACCTGCTGTTCGCCGGCGCCGAACAGGTGGCCCGCACCGCCACCCGCGACTGCACCGAGTTCGACACTGCGATCCTCGACGTGTCGCGCCTGCACGCGATCAGCGAACCGGCGCGCGGCCTGCTCGCCGGCCTGGCCGAGGATCTGCGTTCGCTGGGCAAGCGGGGCCTGCTCGTCGACCCCGCCGGCGCGGTGGCACCCGATCCGGCGGCCTACGGCGACCTGGTGTTCGCCACCGTGGCGGATGCGCTTGCCGCGACGGAGACCGGCTAGCGGCGGCTACAGCGGGCCGGCCAGCACGGTGGGCTGGTCATAGCCGCGCAGCACCACCGATTCGCCCAGCACCCAGTGGGCCTGCTCGTTGATGCTGGCGCCGCGCAGCGTCGGCGCCGTGGTCAGCAGCGGCAGCGTCCGGACTTTGGCCAACTCGCACAACCTGGCCGCTTCGTTGACCGGTTCGCCGATCACGGTGTACTCGAAACGTTCCTTGGCACCGACATTTCCGGCCACAACCTGCCCGGCCGCCACCCCGATGCCGGCCCGGATCTCCGGCACCTCCTCGCCCAGCCGGTACAGGATGCCCCGGGCGGCGGCCAGGGCTTCGTCCTCGGGCTTGTCGAGGTGGTTCGGCGCGCCGAAGATCGCCAAAGTGGCATCGCCCTCGAATTTGTTGATCAGCCCCTGATGGCGGTCGACCTCGTCGACGACCACCGCGAAGAAGCGGTTCAGCAAGGTGACGACTTCGGTGGCCCGCTTGGCGGTCACGATCTGCGTCGAACCGACGATGTCGACGAAAAGGACTGCGACATGGCGTTCTTCGCCGCCGAGTTGTATCCGTTCGCGCTCAGCGGCAGCGGCGACTTCGCGCCCGACGTGGCGGCCGAACAGGTCGCGCACCCGTTCGCGCTCCCGCAGCCCGTGCACCATCGAGTTGAAACCGCTCTGCAGCTCACCGAGTTCGGTGCCGTCGAACACGATCAGGTTGCCGCGTAGATTGCCCTGCTCGACTCGCTTGAGCGCGGCGCGCACCACCCGTACCGGGGCCGCGGTGAGCCAGGACAGAATCCACATCAGCAGGAATCCGAAGATCGCCGTGGCGACCGCCACGATCAGCACGGCGATGCCGAACTGGGTCATGGTCAGGTTCTTCAGCACCAGGGCGAACAGTGCGGTTAGCGCGATACCCATCACCGGCACACCCGAGCTGAGCAGCCACACCATCATGGTCCGGCCCATGATGCCCGAGACGAAGCGCCGTGGCGGCGGTCCGGCGGCCAGTGCTTGGGCGGCCACCGGCCGCAGTGCGAACTCGGTGCACAGGTAGCAGGCGGTGGCCACCTGGATGCCGCACACGCCAACGGTGAGCCCGATGATCGGAATGAAGATGGTGTCCGACAGTCCGTAGAGCACGGTGAACAGCACGGCTGCCAAGCCCCACAACGCGAGCATGACCTGCGACACCCGCCAGGGCGCCAGGAAGGCATTGCGCTCATCGACGCGCGTCGGGACCCGCTCTTTGATCGCCCAGCGCAACTTTTTGATGGTGCGACGGGTAATCGAATAGGTGCCGACGATCAGCGCGATCACCACGTAGGCCGGCACCACCCCGAACGTCAGCCACGCCGGGGCGTCGGTGTACACACTGGGCGTCGGATAGGCCACCGTCACCAGCAGGATCACCACCCCGATCCCGAGCAGGTTGGTGCCCACAATGACCACGGTCATGATGAACTGAATGCGAATCCGGCGCAGATACTGGCTTTCAGACACCCGGCCGAGCAGCCACGAGCCGTATTCGGGTGTCTCGGGCAGTCGGTCGCTCTGGCGGGTCAGTAGTTCGAGAATTCGGCCCAGGCGTTGCGCGGTCGTCTTCGGCGGCTTCATCGTGGCGTAAGAATAATTGGTCGGCGCTGGCCCTAAGGTGGTTCGGATGCGACTCGTCATCGCCCAATGCACCGTCGACTACGTTGGCCGGCTCACCGCGCACCTGCCATCAGCCCGTCGGTTGCTGTTGCTCAAGGCCGACGGCTCGGTCAGCGTGCATGCCGACGACCGCGCCTACAAGCCGCTGAACTGGATGAGCCCACCGTGCCGGCTCACCGAGGAACCCGACGGCGAGTTCCCGGTGTGGGTGGTGGCGAACAAGTCCGGTGACCAGCTGCGGATCACCATCGAGGAGATCGAGCACGATTCCAGCCACGAACTCGGCGTCGACCCGGGTCTGGTGAAAGACGGCGTGGAGGCGCAGCTGCAGGCGTTGCTCGCCGAGCACGTCGAGCTGCTCGGCGAGGGTTACTCCTTGGTGCGCCGGGAGTACATGACCGCGATCGGTCCGGTGGACCTGCTCTGCCGCGACGAGCACGGCCGAGCGGTTGCCGTGGAGATCAAGCGGCGCGGCGAAATCGACGGTGTCGAACAGCTGACCCGTTACCTGGAATTGCTCAACCGCGACAGCCTGCTCGCCCCGGTCAGCGGTGTGTTCGCCGCCCAGCAGATCAAGCCGCAGGCGCGGACGTTGGCGACCGATCGCGGTATCCGCTGTCTGACACTGGATTACGACGCGATGCGCGGCATGGACAGCGACGAGTACCGGCTGTTCTGATCACCGGGCGGAATAGCCGTCGAGGGCGGGGCGTTACAGCGGTCCATGGCAATCGATGACCTCTTTCAGCCGCTGGCGGTCCGCTCGCTGACCGTGCCCAACCGGTTCGCGATGGCGCCGATGACCCGCCAGGCATCGCCGGGCGGAGTCCCGGGCGGTGATGTCGCCGAGTATTACCGGCGGCGCGCAGCGGGCGGGGTCGGGCTGATCATCACCGAAGGAATCCGGCTGCCCGACCCGGCCGCGGGCTATCCGCTCAGCGTGCCGACACTGTCCGGCGACGAGGTGCTCGCCGGGTGGACCCGAGTCGTCGACGGCGTGCACGCGGAGGGCGCCACGATCGCCGCGCAGCTATGGCATCAGGGGGTGCTGCGCGCCGATGACGACGGCGTGGTGCCGGTCAGCCCGTCGGGCATCGACGGTCGCGGCGAGCCGAGGGGCCGGGCGCTGGGAACCGATGAACTTCACGAGGTGGCCCAGTTGTACGCGCACAGCGCCGTCACGGCGCGGGACATCGGTTTCGACGCCGTGGAGATCCACGGCGCCCACGGCTATCTGCTGGACCAATTCTTCTGGGAGCGCACGAACCGACGCACCGACGGCTACGGCGGATCGCTGGCGGCACGGACCCGCTTCCCGGCAGCAGTGGTCGCCGCGGTGCGGGCGGCGGTCGGGCCGGACTATCCGATCATCTTCCGGTTCTCGCAGTGGAAGGCCACCGACTACGCGGCGTCGATCGCCGAGGACCCGGCGCAGCTGCAGCAACTGCTCATGCCGCTGGTCGACGCCGGCGTCGATATGTTGCATCCCTCGACGCGCAGGCACTACGTGCCCGCGTTCGCCGATCATGATGCCGATCTGAGCCTGGCGGGGTGGACCAAGAAGGTCACCGGGGTGCCGGTGATCACGGTCGGCTCGGTGGGGCTTGAAACGCAGTTCCGCAGTGAAAAGCGGGGTGAGGTGATCCGGCCCGCGCCGGTCGACCGGCTCGTCGAGCAGTTCGACGCCGGGGAGTTCGATGTGGTGGCGATCGGCCGGGCGCTGCTTGCCGATCCGACCTGGGTGAACCGCTTGCGCCGGGGCGAACTGGACGGGTTCGGCGGTTATGACGCGGCGGCCGCGCTGGCCGCGCTGGCCTGACCGTTAGGCTCACCGTCATGGCTCGTCGCCGCAGCCCGTCGCGCCGGCAACAACCGCTGCGGTCGCTATCGATGCCGCAGCGCGTCGAAACCGGGCCCGACGGGTACGAGTACGTGGTGCACACGATCGCCGGGGCGCGTGCCGTCAAGACCTACCGCTGCCCGGGATGTGATCACGAAATTCGTAGCGGCACAGCGCATGTGGTGGTATGGCGGGCTGACTCAGGCGAAGCAGCGGCCGAGGATCGACGGCATTGGCACACGCCGTGCTGGGCCAACCGGAGCAAACGGGGTCCGACCCGCAAGTGGTCCTGACGGACGGTTAGTGCGCCTCAGCATTCACAGCCGGCTCGACCAGCTCGATGAGCACCCCGCCGGCGTCCTTGGGGTGGATGAAGTTGATCCGGGAGTCCGACGTGCCGCGCCGGGGTGCGTCGTAGAGCAACCGGACGCCCTGCTCGCGCAACCGCTCGGAGAGCGCGTCGATGTCACTGGTCCGATAGGCGAGCTGCTGCAGGCCGGGGCCGCGCTTGTCCAGGAACTTCGCGATCGTCGACGCTTCGTCGATGGGGGCCATCAGCTGGATCTGGGCGCTGCCGACCGGGGCACCGCGTACGGCCAGCATCGCCTCCACGATGCCCTGCTCCTCGTTGACCTCTTCGTGCAGCACGATCATCCCGAGCCGGTCGTGATACCACTTCTTGGCCGCTTCCAGGTCCGGCACCGCGATCCCGACGTGGTCGATCGCGGTCACCAGAGCGGAGGCCAGCGCGGTACGCGCCTCGAACGGGCCGGCGATGGATTCGGTCGTCATAACGTAACGGTAACCTGAGCTGAAACATCGCGCTGCGCCGACCGGAAAGATCGGCCGTCCACACCCGCCCCCGGAGGTAGTCATGACGACATCGGTGATCGTTGCTGGAGCTCGGACCCCGATCGGCAGGCTGATGGGTTCGCTGAAGGATTTCTCCGGCAGCGACCTGGGCGCCATCGCCATCGCGGGGGCGCTGGAGAAGGCGGGTGTCCCGGCGTCGCTGGTGCAGTACGTGATCATGGGCCAGGTGCTGACCGCCGGTGCCGGGCAGATGCCGGCACGGCAGGCATCGGTGGGCGCGGGCATCGGCTGGGACGTGCCGGCGCTGAGCATCAACAAGATGTGCCTGTCCGGCATCGACTCCATCGCCCTGGCCGACCAGCTGATTCGCGCCGGTGAGTTCGACGTGGTGGTGGCCGGCGGTCAGGAGTCGATGACCAAGGCGCCGCACCTGCTGATGGACAGCCGCTCGGGCTACAAGTACGGCGACGTGACCGTGCTCGACCACCTCGCCTACGACGGTCTGCACGACGTGTTCACCGACCAGCCGATGGGTGCGCTCACCGAGCAGCGCAACGACACCGACAAGTTCACCCGCGCCGAGCAGGACGAGTTCGCGGCCGAATCGCACCGCAAGGCCGCCGCGGCGTGGAAGGACGGCGTGTTCGCCGACGAGGTGGTGCCGGTGAAGATCCCACAGCGCAAGGGGGATCCACTGGAGTTCACCGAGGACGAGGGCATCCGGGCCAACACCACCGCCGAGTCGCTGGCCGGGCTCAAGCCGGCGTTCCGCAAGGACGGCACCATCACCGCGGGCTCGTCGTCGCAGATCTCCGACGGCGCGGCCGCCGTGGTGGTGATGAGCAAGGCCAAGGCGCAGGAGCTGGGCCTGGACTGGCTGTGTGAGATCGGGGCGCACGGCAACGTAGCCGGCCCGGACTCCACCCTGCAGTCGCAGCCCGCCAACGCCATCAAGAAGGCCATCGCCCGGGAGGGCATCACCGTCGACCAGCTCAACGTGGTGGAGATCAACGAGGCGTTCGCGGCGGTCTCGCTGGCGTCGACCCGCGAACTCGGGGTCAACCCCGACGTCGTCAACGTGCACGGTGGGGCGATCGCCGTGGGGCACCCGATCGGGATGTCGGGGGCGCGCATCACCTTGCACGCCGCGCTCGAGCTCAAGCGCCGCGGGTCGGGCTACGCGGTGGCCGCGCTCTGCGGTGCGGGCGGCCAGGGCGACGCGCTGATCCTGCGGGCCGGATAGCAATCTCCCTACGGTTGCGTAGGTTGCTGGAGCGGGGCGGGTTCAGGACGCCGGAGCCGGGGTGTGATTTTGGTCATACCGGGTGCGTTTCGTCCCTAGAATCAGCCCTCGGCGCCGCTGCCGAGGCGGCGTGACAGACTTGACGGCGTGACGCGTCCTCGACCCCCGATCGGCCCGGCATTGGCCGGAGCAGTGGATTTGTCCGGCCTCAAGCAGCCCGCGCAGTCCGGCGGCGCCACTGGTGATGCGGCGGCCCCGCCGGGTGCCACCGAGATCACCGAGGCCAATTTCGAAGACGAGGTGCTGGTCCGGTCCAACCAGGTGCCGGTGGTGGTGCTGCTGTGGTCGCCGCGCAGCGACGCCTGCATCCAGCTGGCCGACACCCTGGCCGGCCTGGCCACCAGCGACGGCGGCAAGTGGTCGCTGGCCACAGTCAACGTCGATGTCGCCCCCCGAGTGGCTCAGGTGTTCGGTGTGGACGCGGTGCCCACCGTGGTCGCGCTGGCCGCCGGCCAGCCGATCACCAGCTTCCAGGGGATGCAGCCACCCGATCAGCTGCGCCGCTGGGTGGATTCGCTGCTGTCGGCCACCGCCGGCAAGCTCTCCGGTGGGGGCGAAGCCGAGCAGCCGGAGCAGGTCGACCCGGCGCTGGCGCAGGCCCGCGCCCAACTCGACGCCGGTGACTTCAGCGCGGCCCGCGACTCTTACCAGGCGCTGTTGGATGCCGACCCGAACCACGCCGAAGCCAAGGGGGCGCTGCGCCAGCTCACCTTCCTGGAGCGGGCGACCGGCCGTCGTCCCGACGCACCCGCGGTGGCCGACGCCGCCCCGGATGACATCGAGGCCGCGTTCGCCGCTGCCGACGTGCAGATCCTCAACCAGGACGTCACCGCGGCGTTCGACCGGCTGATCGCATTGGTGCGACGGACCTCCGGTGATGAGCGCACCACGGTGCGGACCCGGTTGGTGGAGTTGTTCGAGCTGTTCGACCCGGCTGACCCCGAGGTGGTCGCCGGCCGGCGCAACCTTGCCAACGCGCTGTACTGAGCCCTGACGCGACGTGATCGCCTCAGGCGGGCGCCAGCCACAGGGCGGACAGCGCCGGCAGCACCAGCGCGGCCGAGGCCGGACGGCCGTGCCAGGGCTCGTCGGTGGCGTCCACGCCGCCCAG
>CAYNJD010000090.1:0-11337 GCA_964397355.1 uncultured Mycobacterium sp.
TGGTGCCGCGGCCCTGGCAGCGATCGCACAGCACCGCGGTGTCGACGGTGACCTGCTTGGTCACACCGGTCGCGCATTCGGTGAGGTCCAGCCGCATCCGCAGCAGCGAATCCGACCCCGGCCGGACCCGTCCGACCGGACCCCGGGAGGTCGCGCCGCCGCCGAAGAAGGCCTCGAACACATCCCCGAGCCCGCCGAAGCCGCCCCCGAATCCGCCATAGCCGTTGCCGCCGCCGTTCTCCAGCGGGTCACCGCCGAGGTCGACGATGCGGCGCTTCTCCGGGTCGGACAGCACCTCGTAGGCGGCGCTGATCTCCTTGAATTTGGCCTGCGCCGCCTCGTCGGGGTTGACATCGGGGTGATATTTGCGCGCCAGCTTGCGATACGCGCGCTTGAGCTCCGTGTCGCTGACGCCCTTATCGACGCCCAGCAGTCCGTAATAGTCGCGTGCCACGCCTGACCTTTCCCAACTTCTGCCAGCCGGAGATTATCGGGCCCCGAGAACTTCACCGATGTACATTGCAACCGCAGCGACACTGGCGATAGTTCCCGGATAGTCCATCCGGGTGGGGCCCAGCACCCCCATCCCCCCGTATACGGTGCCCTGCGAACCGTACGCGGTGGACACCACCGAGGCGCCGGCCATCTCCTGCGCCTCGGTCTCGTGACCGATGCGCACCGTGACTTTACCGGCTTCCTGCTGCACGGCCAGCAGCCGCAGCACCACGACTTGCTCTTCGAGCACTTCCAGCACCGACCGCAGTGAGTCGCCGAAGTCGGCGGCGCTGCGGGTCAGGTTGGCGGTGCCGCCGAGCAGCAGCCGCTCCTCACGGTGTTCGACCAGCGATTCCAGCAGCACCGTCGCCGACCGCCCGACCGCGTTGGCCAGGCTCGGGGAAAGCCCGCTGCGTCCCTCCAGGTGCCCGGCGAGTTCGGCGACGGCGGTGGATGCCGCCGAGATCCGTTTGCCCTCCAGGGCGGCACCGAGTATCTCCCGCAGCTGGGACAGCTGGTGGTCGTCGATGGTGTCCCCGAGTTCGACGATGCGCTGATCGACCCGGCCGGAGTCGGTGATGACGACCAGCAGCAACCGCGCCGGGGTCAGCGCGATCACCTCCAGGTGGCGCACCGTCGACACCGACAGCGTCGGGTACTGCACGACGGCGACCTGGCGCGTCAGTTGGGCCAGGGTGCGCACCGCGCGGCGCAGCACGTCGTCGAGGTCGACACCGGAGTCCAGGAACGACAGGATCGCGCGGCGCTCGGCGGCCGACAGCGGCTTGACCTCGTCGATGCGGTCGACGAACTCCCGGTAGCCCTTCTCGGTCGGCACCCGCCCGGAGCTGGTGTGCGGCTGGGCGATGTAGCCCTCGGCCTCCAGCACCGCCATGTCGTTGCGGACGGTGGCCGAGGAAACCCCGAGGTTGTGCCGCTCGACCAGCGCCTTGGACCCGATCGGCTCCTTGGTGGCGACGAAGTCGGCAACGATGGCGCGCAGCACCTCGAAGCGTCGATCGTCGGCCATTCCCATGCGGTCATTTTACGGTGACCGGCGGCCTCCCCGGGCAACTGTCCGTCCGCGACCGGAATACCGCGGTGTGACGCCGGTTACCGCTCCGGGCGTCCGGTGATCTCCTCCACCAGCTCGGCCGCCGAATCGTAGGACACGATCCAGCCGTTCTGGTCGACGAACGACACGGTCTTGGTGATCGGGGCGCCCAGCCGGGGGCCCGTCACGGTGACGTCGGCGGTGGCGGTGCCCGGCGCCGGCGAGGCGATGCCGGCGACCTGGAACGTCAGCGGCAGCTCGCCCCGATGCTCGGCCACATCCAGCGCGTGCCGCAGCCGATGGTCCTCGGCGTGGTCCAGGCCACCCTGGACCAGGCCGCTCTTCACCTGCTCCGGAACGGCCGGGTCGGTCAGGTCGGTCAGGATGCCGCCGAGCTGCTGGGCGGTGGGCAGCGCCGGCGCCGGCGCCGGGTCCAGGGGTGCCGGAACACCGAACACCGTCGGCTCCTGGGCCGGTGCGGGCGCAGCGGTGGCGATGCCACCCGCCATGGCCAGCGCGGCTATCCCGGTGACAAAAACCCGCACATACATCAGCAGTCCCTTTTCTCATTCGGTCGTGGTCGGTCACGTGTCGCACAGCATCGCTGTTACGTTACAGCTGCATACGTGAGCGTGCGTGTCGCCGGCCCAACACGCCATGCTGGAGCCCGGAACCCGCGTGTTCGTGAAAGTTGCTGAGTGCCCGCAGAACTCCGGAGGGTGTGAACAACCGTGTCCGACTTCCCCTACACCGATCGCTTCACGGTGAACCGAACCCTTCCCGAGCGCGGTCGTCCCCGCCAAGACGTGCTCGCCGAACTGCGGGAGATGGCGCAAGCCGAAGACCCCACCTGGGAGACCGGCAAGGTCTCGGGAACCATGTACTGCGGCGACCACGAGCACTACGCGTTCCTCGACGAGGCGTTCGGGCTGTTCGCCCATGTCAACGTGCTGCAGCGCGACATCTGCCCGTCGGCGACCAAATTCGAGGGCGAGGTCATCGCGATGGGCCTGGACCTGATGCACGCCGACGCGGTCACCGACGGCGAACCGGTCGGCATGGTCACCACCGGAGGCACCGGCAGCATCATCCACGCGCTGCTGGCCTACCGCGAGCACGCCGCGCAGAACCGCAACATCACCCGGCCGAATTTCATCAAGCCCGAGACCGGCCACCCGGCGTTCGACAAGGGCTGCCACCTGTTCGGCATCGAACTTCGCAAGGCGCCGATCAACCCGCAGACCACCGAGGTCGACGTCGACTGGGTGGCGGACAACATCGACGAGAACACCATCGCGATCATGGGGTCGGCCTGCAACTACGGCTACGGCACCGTCGACCCGATCCCCGAACTGGGCCAGCTGGCCGTGCAGCGCGGCGTGGGCCTGCACGTCGACGGCTGCCTGGGCGGGTTCGTGCTGCCGTTCGCTCAGGAGCTCGGTTATGACGTGCCGCTGTTCGACTTCCGGGTGCCCGGTGTCACCAGCATCTCCGCGGACAACCACAAGTACGGCTACGCCTTGAAGGGCGCCTCGACGCTGCTGTTCCGCGACAAGGCCTACCGCAACGCGCAGTACTTCTTCCTGCCGGACTGGTCCGGCGGGAAATACATGTCGCCGGGGATCGAGGGCTCGCGCTCGGGCGGGTTGATCGCCGCGGCGTGGGCGTCGATGGTGCAGTTGGGCCGCGAGGGATACCGCGACTACGCCAAGGCGATCCTGGCGACCGCATCGGCGATGCAGGACGCGGTGCGCAGCCATCCGGAGCTGACGATGATGGGATCGCCGACGTTCTGCTTCAGTTTCCGCTCCGACGAGTTCGACATCTACCACGTCGCCGATGCCATGAAACCCAAAGGCTGGCGGTTCAACGGCCAGCAGTACCCCAACGCCATCCACATGGCCGTCACCCGGCCGCAGACCCAGCCCGGTGTGGCTGAAGCGTTCGCCGCCGATCTCGCCGACGCCGTCGACTACGCCAAGAAGAAGACCGCCGCCGGCGAGTCACCGGTCAGCGCCGCGGTCTACGGTGGCATCCCGGGCGGAATGACCGACGAGGCAGCCCAATTCATCGAAGGGTTCATGGAGCAGATGCTCGACACCCAGCAATCGCTGCCGCCTGCATGAACCCCTCCGAGCGCGTCGTCCTCGCCGTCGACCTCGGTACCGGCGGCCCCAAAGTCGGCTTCGTGTCGTTGGACGGCTCGCTGTTGTGGTCGGAGCTCATCGCGGTACCCACCGAGTACGGTCCGGGCGGGGCGGCCACCCAGGACGCCGGCCTGTGGTGGGCGATCATCCGCGATGCCACCCGGCGCGGGCTGGCCGAAAGCGGCGTAGCCGGCGAGCAGGTGGCCGGGGTGTCGATCACCGGGCAATGGGCCAGCACGGTCCCGGTCGACGCCGACGGCCGCCCGGTGGGCCCGTGCGTGATGTGGATGGACACCCGCGGTGCGCCCTACTCCCGCAAGCTGATCGGCGGTCGGCTGGCCGGCTACCGGCCTCGGGCACTGCTCAGCTGGCTCCGGCGAAACGGCGGCATCCCGAGCCCGAACGGCGACGACCCGGTCGGGCACATGCTGCACCTGCAGCACGGCGACCCGGCGATCTTGGCTGCGGTCCGCTGGTTTCTGGAGCCCGTCGACTACCTGAGCATGTGTTTCACCGGGCGAGCCGCGGCCTCGCGCGCCTCGATGATGGGCGCCTGGCTCACCGACAACCGCCGCCTGGCGGTGCTCGACTACGACGACGTGCTGGTGCGCATGTCCGGTGTCGACCGATCGAAGCTGCCGCCACTGGTGCCGACCGGGTCGATCATCTCCCCGGTCGCGCCCTCGGTCGCCGCCGAACTCGGCATATCCCCTGCGGCACAGGTGGTCACCGGCACCCCGGACCTGCACAGCGCGGCGGTGGGCTCCGGCGCGGTGCGGACGGGCGAGTTGCACCTGACCATCAGCACCACGTCGTGGATCAGCTGCCCGGTGGCGGCCAAGAAGACCGATGCGCTGCACCAGCTCGCCACCGTGCCGGGCCTCGACCCGTCGAGCTACCTGTTGGTCAACAATCAGGACACCGCCGGCCGGGCACTGCAATGGTTGCGCGACAACGTCTTCGACGATCTGGATTACGACGCGCTGACCGCGCTGGCCGCCGGTGCGCCGGCCGGCTCGAACGGGGTGATCTTCACTCCCTGGCTCAAAGGCGAACACTCTCCCATCGACGACCGCAACGCCCGCGGCGGGTTCCACAACCTGTCGCTGGACACCGGCCGCGGCGATCTGGTACGCGCAGCACTCGAAGGGGTCGCCTACAACAGCCGCTGGCTGCTGGAGTGCGTGAACCGGTTCGCCCCCAACGACGGGCCGATCCGGATCGTGGGCGGCGGGGCGCGCTCAGACCTGTGGTGCCAGATCATCGCCGACGTGTGCGGCCGTCGCTGCGAACGGGTGGCCGACCCGCTGAATGCGCAGTTGCGCGGTGCGGCACTGTTCGCCGGGATCGGGATGGGCGACTTGGACCGCGACGAGTTGCGTGACCTGATCCCGCTCGACGGCGTGTTCGAGCCGGTAGCGGCGAATCGCGCGGTCTATGACCGGCTCTTCGCCGAGTTCCCCGGCCTCTACAAGGCGCAGAAGGGCATGTTCGCCCGGCTCAACCGTTAGCCATGGCGTCACGAAGCGTCTTGGGCCGCAGGTCGGTCCAATGCTGCTCGACGTACTCCAGGCAGGCGGCCCGATCGGCGCCCTGCTCACCTCCGAAGACGACCCGCCAGCCGGCGGGCACGTCGGCGAAGGTCGGCCACAGGCTGTACTGCTCCTCGTCGTTGACCAGCACGTAGAAGCTGCCGTTGTCGTCGTCGAAGGGGTTGGTGCTCATCGGTTCTCCTCGATGTCGGCCGGTCGGGCGGCGACCAGGGTGTCACTGCTCGTGGCGGGGGTGGTCGGGCGGCTGCCCAGGATCCGGTCGGACAGCAGCCCCAGGCAGCTCAGGTTGGGGAAACCCGGCCCCTGGGTGAGCCCGGCCAGGTTGGGCAGGAACAGTTTCGGGGTGACGCCGGCGACGGCCAGGTCGTGTCCGATAGCCTCGGCCAGCCGGTCCCCCGACAGCGGCCCGCCCAGTCCCAGCTCGAGCAGGTCCAGGGTGTCCTGGCCGAACAGCGCGGTGAACCACAGCGGGTCGGCGCCGGAGCCGTCGATGACCAGGTCGAAGCCGTGTACGGTCTCGAAGTTCTCGCCGCCGCGGTTGGTGCTCAGCGTCAACCGGATCCGGCCGTCGCGGGCCACCGCGTGCGCCACCCGGCCCCGCAGGTGCCTGATCCGGTCGTCGGCCAGCAGCGCGTCCTGCACCCGCGCCGAGAACACGCCGCGGTCGGTGCGGGCCAGGGCATCGCGTCGTTCGGCCAGGGTCAGCGCGGTCCAGTCGGTCGGGTCGGAGAACAGCGTGTTCTCGAAGAAGCCCTCCCCCCGGGTGAACAGCGTCACCTGTGGGGAGATCACCGTGATCGTCGAGACCCGATGCCGGAACAGCTCGTTGAGCATCGACGCGGCGGTCTCGCCGCCACCGATGACGGCGACCCGCTCGGCGCTGATCCGGTCGGCCGCGGCCCGGTGCCAGAACTGGGCGATCGAGAGCACCAGCGGGTTGCCGGGCAGGATCGACTTCTCGGCCTGGCCCGGCCCGGTGATCATCACCGCGTCGGCGGGCACTGTAGCCTCCCGGGTGTGCAGCGCCCACCCGGCGCCGGCCACCGCCAGCCGGTCCACCTCGCCGGGAACCACGGTCAGCCGCACCGCGTCGGCCACCCAGCGCAGGTACTGACTCCACCGCAGATGGGTGGGGGCCGGACGGCCGCGGTCCACCCATTCGGCGAACTGGCCGGTGGCGATCAGGTAGGACTGCCAGCTGTAGCGGGTCATCCGCTCGTCGAGTTCGGCGTTGCGGCCGGCCACCAACGCCGAGCGGTACGGGAACCCGACATCCTTCTCCGGACTGGTGCCCAGCCGGTGTGCGCCGTCGGTCCAGCCGCCGGTGGCCCGCCAGTTGGCGGCCACCTCGGTGCGTTCGACGGCGACGACGTCCGGAGCCTCGACGCCCATCTCGCGCAGCACCGCCGCCTTCGCGGCCACCGCGACCGCCTTGGCACCGGCACCCACCACCGCCAGCGTGCTCATCGCAGCTCCCCCACCAGATCGCGCAGGCTATCGGCGAACAGTTCTTGCAGCTCGGTGGTCTCGGTGTCGCCGAGCACATCGGGCAGCGTGCGCCATTGGGTCATCAGGGCCGGGCCCTCGCCCAGGTCGGCCACCGCCGCGAAGATGCTCAGCTCGTGGCGCACCGCCTGGTCGGGCTCGGGCACCGAGGGCAGCCCGCTGATCAGGTCCGGTGCCAGCACCGGCCCTCGCCCGCCCCGGTCCACCCGGCCCAGATAGTTCAGCAGCAGCTGCGGTCCGGGGTGTGCGGCCAGCCGGGCGCCGGTGTCGGCGCGCAGGTAGGCCAGCAGGCCGTAATCGATACCGGCGCCGGGGATCTCGGCAAGTGCGCGCGCGACCCCGTCCGGGTCGGGCTGACGCACCCGAAGCGGGTAGATCGCGGTCAGCAGCCCGGCGATGTCGGCGGTGTCGACGCCGGGGACCACGTCCTCGGCGCGGCCGTGGGTCTCCAGCGCCAGCAGCGGCGCCGCGCCGGGCTGCCCCCGCCGGGCCCGCCAGGCGATGACCATCCGCGCTGTCGCCGCCACCAAAACGTCGTGCATCGGAACTCCCGACGCCAGCAGCGACGCGGTGATCTTCGGGTCGGCCACGGCCATCGACACCGTCAGATCGCCGGCACGGTCCCGGTCCGGCCGAACCCGCCGAGCACCCAACTCCGGGTCGTCGCCGGCCAGTTGGGCAGCCCAGAACTCCACGGTGTCCAGCGATTGCGCACGCGCGGACAACGCGGCGGCCCAGCGCCGGTACCCGGTGCGTTCGCCCAGCGGGTCCATCCCCTCCAGCGCGGCGTGCAACTCACCCAGCATCACCTGCCACGACACCGGGTCCAGCGCCAGCACATGTCCGCAGATCAGCAGCACTCCGGTTCCGGCGGGCGGGCGCAGCCACACCGCTCGCAGCATGATCCCGGCTTGCGGGTCCAGGCTCGCCAGCAGCCGGGTGCCGTGCTCGGTGACGGTCGCCAGATCGTCGGCGGCGACGGCGATCTCGGTGAGCACGTCGGCGGGCGGGATCGGCTGCAGCTCCAGCGCGGCAGGGTCGAGCCGCGCGTGCAGCACCGGGTGCGCGGCGACGATCGCGGCCAGCACATCCCGCAGCCGCCCCGGCTCGGTGCCCGCCGGCAGCCGGACCGCCTCGACCTGTCCGAGCCGGCGCGGGCTGCCGTACTGGTAGAGCCAGCGACCGGCGGGCAGCAGCGGGATCGGCCCGTCGTCGGCGGCCGGTTCAGCCTCGTCTTCGGCCACCTGGGCGTCCAGGGCGGCGGCCAGGTCCCGGATCGTGCTGCAGGTCAAAGCGGTTCGCGGTCGCAGTGGAAGTCCCCGACGCCGTGCGGCCCGCACCATCGACAGCGCGACAATGCTGTCCAGGCCCAGTTCGCGCAGGTCGGTTTCGACACCGGGCGCCACGTCCCCGGCGAACACCTCCGCCAGCAGCTCCACCAGGATCCGCTCGGTCTCGGTGGCCGGTTCCGTACCGCCGCCCGTGATCGGGCCGGCCTGCGCGATGAGCGCCACCAGGCCTTCCGCGTCGAGTTTTCCGTTGCGGGTCAGCGGCATTGCCTCCACCACGGTGATCCTGGCCGGTATCAGGTAGGCCGGCAGCCGGGTGCCGATCTCGGCTCGTACCCGGGTGACGTCCACGCCGGCGCCGGTGACGAACCCGGCCAATTGCGTTCCGGCGGGCCCCTGCACCGGCAGCACCGCGGCGGCCGTCACCCCGGGCACGGCCGCCAGCGCGGTTTCGACCTCGGCGATCTCGACCCGGTAACCGCGCACCTTCACCTGGTCGTCGGCGCGGCCCAGGTAGATCAGCCTGCCGTCGCCGCGGCGCCGCACCAGGTCTCCGGTGCGGTACATCCGGCCACCGGTCCGAAACGGGTCGGCGACGTAGCGGGCCGCGGTCGCGCCGGCGCGACCCAGGTAGCCCCGGGTGACCTGCGCGCCGGCAAGGTACAGCTCACCGGCCACCCCGTCGGGCACCTCCCGCAGCCCGGAATCGAGTACGTGAGCGGCCATGCCGCGCACCGCTTCGCCGATCACCGGCACGTCGGTGTCGACGACGTCGGCGACGACGGCTTCCACGGTGGTCTCGGTGGGGCCGTAGCAGTTGTGCACGGCGACCGACGAGGCCGCCGATACCGAACGCAGCCTCGCCCAGGTGTGGCCGGCGATGGCCTCCCCGCCGAGCGCCAACACGGTGAGCCGGTGGGCGGCCCCGGCATCGAGCAACCCGGCGTCGAACAGTTGGGTGAACATCGACGGCGAGGTGTCGATCATGTCCAGCCGGTGCCGCCGGATGCCGTCGATGATGGCCTCGGCGTCACGCATCTCCTCGGCCGAGAACAGGTGCACGCACTGCCCGCCCAGCAGGCCGACCAGCGGCTGCCAACTCGCGTCGAAACTCAGCGACCAGGCGTGCGCGATCCGCAACGGCCGGCCCAGCCGGGCCATCGCCGGCGCATACATGCGTTGCTGGTGGTCGGTGAAGTACGACGTCAGCGCCCGGTGGGTGCCGACGACGCCCTTGGGCTCGCCGGTGGAACCGGAGGTGAAGATGATGTAGGCGGCCGAGTCGGGGTGAACGCTTGTCGGCGTCGGACGCTGCTCAGCGCCCTCGGAACGCAACTCGGCCAGTAGCTCGGTGGTCACGGTCAGCTTCGGATCGGCTTGCCGCAGAATCGATTCGATCCGTGTCGCCGGCAACGTGACGTCGACCGGGACGTAGGCGGCGCCGGCGTGTAGCACCGCCAGGATCGTGATGACCGAATCCACCGAGCGGGGCAGCGCGATCGCGACCCGGTCTTCGGGACCGATCCCCCGCCCGGCCAATGTCCGCGCCAGCCGGGTGGCCTCCGCGGCCAGCTCGCCGTAGCTCAGCGTGTGGTGCTCGCTGGTGAGCGCCGGGCTGTCCGGGTGGGCGGCGGTCGCGGCGGCGAACAGTTCCGGCACCGATGCGGCAGGCGGTGACGGCGGTACCGTGCGGCGGGCACGCTCGGTGGGCAGCAGCACGTCCAGGTCGGCGATGCGGGGACGCGCCGGGTCGGTCAGCTGGCACAGCAGTTGCAGCAACCGCCGCCCCAGATCCGGGACCGACAACTCCCCCAGCGCCTCCGATACCGCCTCCAGCTGTACGGTGAGCCTGCCGTCGCGGGGCGGGAAGCTGACGATGGTGAGCGGGTAGTGGGTGAGGCTTTCCACGGTGACCGGAACGAACCGGACCCCGTCGGGGGTGGTCACTCCGGCAGACGCCGAGCCGATCGGTGCGTTCTCGAACACCAGCAGCGTGTCGAACACGGCGGTAGCCGCCGCGCGCTGCACCGTCGACAAACTGAGGTAACCGAGGTCACGCATCGCGGCGGTATCACGTTGCAGCGCTTGACAGGTCGCAACCACGCCGGCATCCGGCGCCGTCGCCGCGACCACCGGGACGGTGTTGATGAACAGCCCGACCATGGATTCCACCCCGGTGAGCTGTTGCGGCCGGCCGGACACCACCGCCCCGAACGCCACCTCGCGCCGGTCGGTGAGCCGGCCGAGCAGCACCGCCCAGGCGAACTGCAGCACGGTGTTCAGCGTCAGGCCGTTTCGGCGGGCCCACTCGGTCAGCCGTGCGGTGTCGTCACGGTCCAGGGCCATCTCGTGGATCTGCGGTATGACGCTGCCGACCTCGCCCCGCTCGCCGTCGGCCAGGATGGTCGGGGCGCTCAGCGGGGCAAGATATTCGCGCCAGGCCGCAACAGCTTCGTCCGTGTCCTGGGCGGCCAGCCACCCGATGTAGTCGCGGTAGGGCCGCGGCGCGGGCAGCGGGTCGACACCGCCGGCGGAGTAGATCGCGACCAGTTCGTCGAAGAACACCGCCATCGACCAGCCGTCGAGCAGCAGGTGGTGCACGGTGAGAATGAGCCGGTACCGGTCGGGGGCGGAGGCGATCAGCACGAAACGCAGCAGCGGCCCGCGGGCCAGGTCGAAGTTGGTGGTGCGTTCCGTCGCCGCGATCGAGTCGAATTCGGCTGGCTGCGCGTTGATTTCCCGCCATGGGAGATCGGCCTTGGCCGGCACGATCTGCACCGGGTGCGGCAGGTCGACATCCCAGAACGACGCCCGCAGGTTGGCGTGCCGGTCCAGCATCGCCTCGGCGCTGCGGCGCAGCAGTGCGGTGTCCACGGTGCCGACGATGTCGATGACGAACTGCACCGTGTAGACGTCCACCCCGTCGTCGACTTCGGCGACGAGTTTGGCCAGCGAGAAAAGTCCCTGCTGCAGCGGCGACAGTGCCAGCACGTCCTCGATCGCCGGGCGCTGCGATGTCTCGGTCACGGCGAATCGCCCCATGCCGCGGTCAGGCCGGCCAGCGTGTCGGTGCTCAGACCCGAGACGCTCATCGGGGCGAACGCCGTGTCGGCGGTGCCGGGGCCGTTGCCGGCCCCGGCGTCCACGGCGGCGGCCAGTTCGGCGAACGTCGGGTGTTCGAAGATCATCCGGGGGTCGACGTCGAGACCGGCCGCGCGAGCCCGGGCGGCAAGCTGCACCGACAGGATGCTGTCGCCGCCGAGTTCGAAGAACCCGTCGCTGCGCCCGATCCG
>CAYNJD010000091.1:0-11229 GCA_964397355.1 uncultured Mycobacterium sp.
CGTGCTTCGTTCGGGACGAAGAGGTCGTGGGTTCGAATCCCGCCACCCCGACTCAGATTGTTACCGCTAGACGGCTCTGACTGGTCAATCCGGTCGGGGCCGTCCTGCATTCCGCGGCCTACCCTGGAGTCCGTGATGGACGTACTGCCCTGGGCGGTTCCGATCGTGGCGATCCTGGTCATCGTGACGATCCTGATCGCGCTCTCGGCGCACTTCAACCACGACTGAGCAGGCCGTGGCCCCCGGCGACACACCGATGCGGGAACCCTCCCGGACCGCTAGGCGTCGCGGGTCCGGGTCGACTCGCCGCTGAGCGCCCGGGCGGTGTTGACCAGCCCCACCATCGAGAACGCCTGCGGGGTGTTGCCGACCTGCCGGCCGGCGGCGGTGTCGTATTCCTCGCTGAGCAGCCCGACATCGTTGCGCAGACCCAGCAGCCGCTCGAACAACGCGCGGGCCTCGTCGCGGCGGCCGATGCCGTGCAGTGCGTCGGCCAGCCAGAACGTGCACACCAGAAACGCGCCCTCACTGCCGGGCAGGCCGTCCACGCCGCCTTCAGCCGTGTTGTAGCGCATCAGAAAGCCATCGCTGGACAGCTCGCGCTGCACCGCGTCGACGGTCCCCACCACCCGCGGGTCGTCCCACGGCAGGAAGCCCACCCGCGGAATGAGCAGCAGCGCCGAATCCAGCCCGGCGGAACCATAGGACTGGGTGAAGGTGCCCCGCTCGGCGTCGAAGCCGTGCTCGCAGACATCGGCGTGGATGGCGTCGGCCAGCGCCCGCCAGGCCTCGACCGGGCCGTCCCGGCCGTGGGCCTGCACGGCGTGCACCGCGCGGTCCACCCCCGCCCAGGCCATCACCTTCGAATGCACGAATTGCCGTTGCGGCCCACGGACTTCCCACAGGCTCGCATCGGGGGATTTCCAGTGGCCTTCGAGGAAGTCCAGCAGGGCACGCTGGATGTCCCAGGCGGTGTCCTCGCACTCCAGCCCGGAATCCAGCGCCAGGTTCAGCCCGTCGAGCACCTCACCCCACACGTCGAGCTGGAACTGTCCCGCGGCCCCGTTGCCGATCCGCACCGGGACTGAGCCCTCATAGCCCGACAGCCAGTCCAGCGTCTGCTCCGGCAGCCGCCGGGTGCCGTCCAGGCCGTACATGATCTGCAACTTGGCGGGATCGCCGGCCACCGCGCGCACCAGCCACTCCCGCCAGGCTTTGGCCTCGGCGATGTAGCCGGTGCCCAGCAGCGCCTGCAGCGTGAAGGTGGCGTCGCGCAGCCAGCAGTACCGGTAGTCCCAATTACGCACCCCGCCAATGCATTCCGGCAGTGACGTGGTGGCCGCGGCGACGATCCCGCCGGTGGGGGCATACGTCAGCGCCTTGAGGGTGATCACCGCGCGGCGCACCGCGTCGGACCACTGGCCGCGGTAGGAACACTGATCGATCCAGTTCTGCCAGAACGACTCGGTCTTCCCCAGCGCGTGGGTGGCCTCGGAACGCACCGCGTCGGGCAGCAGGTGCGACGGGGTGTGGGTCAGCACGAACGGCACCTTCTCCCCGGCGGACACCTCGAACTCCGCGACGGTGGTCAGGTTCTCGCCCCGCATGGCCACCGGGCTGGTCAGACAGACGGTGTCCGGGCCGGCGACCGCGATCAGCCCGTAGTCGCTGCGGCGCATCCAGGGCACCACGTTGCCGTAGTCGAACCGGATCACCAGATCCATCCGCATCGCCACCCGCCCGGCGACGCCTTCGACGATCCGGACGACGTCGGCGTCCTTGCCGCGCGGCGGCATGAAGTCGGTGACCCGCACCGTCCCGCCCGGGGTGTCCCACTCGCTGTCGACGATCAGGGTGTCGCCGCGATAGCCGCGCCGGGTGGCCGGCCCTCCCCCGGCCGGGCCGATGCGCCAGTGGCCGGCGGACTCGTCGTGCAGCAGCGCCGCGAAACAGGCCGGGGAGTCGAACCGGGGCAGGCACAGCCAGTCGATGCTGCCGTCGCGGCCCAGCAGCGCCGCGGTGTGCAAGTCACCGAGCAGCGCATAGTCCTCGATCGGCGCAGCCCCCATCCGTCGAATGCTAGAGGCGTTCCTTGACCGCGGCCGACAACCGGGCACCATCGGCCTTGCCCGCGGCGATGGCGGTGGCGGCCTTCATCACCATCCCCATGTGCTTGGAGTGCGGCCGCTCCCCGATCTGCTCGGCCACCTGCGCCAGCGCGGTGTCGACCACGTCGGCCAGCTCGGCCTCGGTGAGCGGTTCGGGCAGATACTCGTCGATGATCCGGGCCTCGGCATGTTCTTCGGCGGCCAGTTCACCGCGGCCGTTCTCGGTGTAGATCGCGGCGGACTCGGCACGCTTGCGGGCCTCACGCGCCAGCACCTTGAGCACGTCTTCGTCGGTCAGCTCGCGGGCCTGCTTGCCGGAGACCTCTTCGGCCTGGATCGCGGCCAGCAGCATGCGCAGAGTCGCCGTACGCAGCTTGTCCTGCGCCTTCATCGCGTCGGTCAGGTCCGCCCGCAACCGGGATTTGAGTTCCGCCATGCCGCATAACGCTACGCTCAGCCACATGGTGAATCCGCCGCCGCCCGGCTACCCGGGCCCTGATTTTCCCCCGCCGGGCTACGGTCCGCCACCGGGTTACGGCCCACCGCCACCGGGTCACGGCCCACCGCCACCGGGCTACGGCCCACCCCCGGGATACGGCCCACCACCACCCGGCTACGGCCCACCCCCGGGATACGGCCCACCACCGCCCGGCTACGGCCCACCGCAGGGCTATCCGCCCGCGGAGCTCAAACCCGGCGTGATCCCGTTGCGTCCGCTCAGCGTGACCGACATCTACAACGGCGCGGTCGGCTACATCCGGGCCAACCCGAAGGTGGTGTTGGGACTGACCGCGATCGTGGTGGTGGCCACCCAGATCATCAGCGGGGTCGCGCTGTTCGGCCTGCTGTCGGCGATCGGGCCGACGACTTCCGGACCGTCGTCGCGTGACATCTCCGGCGGCGACGTCGTGTCGTGGATGACCGCGTTCGCCGGCGCCGGCATCGTCACCGCGCTGGGCACCATCGTGCTGACCGGCATGCTGACCGCGGTCGTCGGGCGCTCGGTGTTCGGCTCACCGATCACCGTCGGCGAAGCCTGGGCGATCGTGCGCACCCGCTTCGCGGCGCTCATCGGCCTGACCGCCCTGATCGGACTGGCCGCGGCGGTGCTGTGCGGCTTCGTCGCCTTCGTCGTCGCCGTCGCCGGCGGAGCCGGGGGCGCCGGGGCCGCCGTGCTGGTCGGCCTGCCGTTGGTTTTGGGCCTGATCGCGGCGCTGGGCTACGGCTACGCGGTGCTGGTTTTCGCGCCGACGGTGATCGTGCTGGAGCGTCAGCCGGTGTTCGAGGCGATGCGCCGCTCGTTCACCCTGGTGCGCAACAGCTTCTGGCGCGTGCTGGGCATCATGATGCTGACCGCGCTGATCACCTCATTGGTCAGCAGCGCGGTGGCGTTCCCGTTCAACATCATCGGGATGGCGGTCACCCACGGCGGGGATGCGCTGGCCGGCTCGGCGCAGTTGGGGCTGTTCTCCCGGATAGGTTCGACGATCGGCCAGATCATCGTGTTGCCGTTCACCGCCGGGGTAGCGGTGCTGCTGTACACCGATCGGCGCATCCGGGCCGAGGCGTTCGACCTGGTGCTGCGAACCGGCGCCACCAGCGGGCCCTACGCCGGCGGGTCGACCGACAACCTGTGGCTGACCCGGCCGCCGGGGTGAGGACCGCCGGGTGCCCACCGTCGACATCGACCGCGACGCCGCCCGCGAGGCCGCCGAACGTGAACTGGCCAAGCCGATCTACCCGCGGCCGTCACCCAAGCAGCAGTTCATCGACTTCATCGAGACGCTGCTGCGGAAGCTGATGCTCAAGGGCGCGGAACTGCCCGGCGGATGGTTCACCATCAGTGTGCTGCTGATCGTGCTCGCCGCCGCGGTGGTGGCCGCCATCGTGGTCAGCCGGCGGATGCTGCGCGACGGCCGGGGCGACCGGCCGATGTTCGGCGCGGCCCGGCTCAGCGCCGCGGAGCACCGCGCGACCGCGCAGCGCTGCGCCGACGCCGGCGATTGGGTCGAGGCGATCCGGCACCGGCTGCGCGCGGTGGCCCGCGAACTCGAAGAGACCGGGGTGATCCATCCCGCCGCGGGGCGTACCGCCACCGAACTGGCCCGCGACGCCGGCACGGCGTTGCCCGATCTGGCGAGTGGACTGCTCCGGGCGGCCGAGACGTTCAACGATGTCAGCTACGGCGAACTGCCGGCCACCGCGGATGGATACCGAATCGTCGCCGAACTCGACGATCAGGTGCGCGCGACGACGCAGCGGCGGCAGTACCGGTGACGGCGACGCGGCGGACGTGGCTGTGGGTCGCGTTGGCGCTGGTTGTGATCGTGGCGGTTTCGGCGGCGGGTGTCTATCTGACCAGCCCCCGGCCGGGCGGCCGGATGGATCCGAACGCCACCGGCCCGCAGGGCGCACACGCGCTGGTGACGCTGTTACGCGAACGCGGCGTCGAGGTGGTGGTCGCCGGCACTGTCGACGACGTCGCCCGCGAGGCACGTCCCGATGCGCTGGTGCTGGTGGCCGAGACCCAGCGGATCGTCGCCGACGAGCTGTTGGTCAGGCTGGCGCGGCTGCCCGGCGACCTGCTGCTGGTGGCGCCGGGCGCCGGGGCCCGCAAGGCGTTGGCGCCCGACATCCGGTCCGGGCCCGCTCGTGCGTTCACCAAACGGCCCGGCTGCGCGCTGCGGGAGGCCGAACGGGCGGGCACGGTAGATTTGGGTACTTTCGCGACTTATGCCGCAACACAAGGACAGTCGATACAGAGCTGCTATGACGGCGCGCTGGTGCGCTACCGCAGCGATGGCCGGACGATCACGGTGGTCGGCAGCGCGTCGTTCATGACGAACGCTGACCTGGCCCACGAGGGAAACGCCGCGCTGGCGATGAACCTGGCCGGCGCCGCAGCTCACCTCATCTGGTACGCACCTCAACATATCGAGGGCGGAACCTCCGGGAACGCAACGATTTTCGACCTGATCCCGGACAACATGACATGGTTGTTCTGGCAACTGTGCGTGGCGCTGGCACTGGCGGCGCTGTGGAAGGGCCGCCGGCTCGGCCCGCTGGTCGCCGAGCGCATGCCGGTCGTGGTGCGCGCATCCGAGACCGTGGAAGGCCTCGGCCGGCTCTACCGGTCCCGCCGGGCCCGCGACCGGGCCGCCGGCGCATTGCGGACCGCCGCCGTGCGGCGGCTCGCTCCGCGGCTGGGATTGGGGCCCGCGACGGACCCGCCGGAACTGGTCGCAGCGGTGGCACAGCGTGTCGGCGAACACCCGGACCGGTTGTGGCACTTGCTGTTCGGACCACCACCGGAATCCGACGACGCGCTGGTCGGTCTCGCCAACGAACTCGACGACATCGAAAGGCAGGTCATGAGATCGTGACTCAGACTCCCCCGCAGAATCCGGCGTCGGTGGCGGCACGCGAGGCGTTACTGGCGTTGCGCACCGAGGTCGCCAAGGTGGTGGTCGGCCAGGACGCGGTGGTCGGCGGCCTGGTGATCGCGCTGTTGTGCCGCGGCCACGTGCTGCTCGAAGGCGTTCCGGGCGTGGCGAAGACGCTGCTGGTGCGGACGCTGGCCGCGGCGTTGCGGCTGGACTTCAAACGGGTCCAGTTCACCCCGGACCTGATGCCCGGCGACATCACCGGTTCGCTGGTCTACGACACCAACACCGCGGCATTCGTGTTCCGGCCCGGCCCGGTGTTCACCAACCTGCTGCTGGCCGACGAGATCAACCGCACCCCACCGAAAACCCAGGCGGCACTGCTGGAAGCGATGGAGGAGCGGCAGGTCAGCGTCGACGGTGCGGCCAAGCCGCTGCCCGACCCGTTCATCGTGGCGGCCACCGCCAACCCGATCGAGTACGAGGGCACCTACCGGCTGCCGGAGGCACAGCTCGACCGGTTCCTGCTCAAGCTGAACGTGCCGTTGCCGGGCCGCAACGCCGAGATCGACATCTTGTCCCGGCATGCCCACGGGTTCGACCCGCACGACCTGTCCGCGGTCGCGCCGGTGGCCGGCGCCGAGGACCTGGCGGCGGGCCGCGCCGCGGTGCGGCAGGTGCTGGTCGCCGACCAGGTGCTGGGCTACATCGTCGACGTGGTCACGGCGACCCGGCACTCACCCGCGCTGCAGCTGGGTGTCTCGCCGCGCGGTGCGACGGCACTGCTGGCCACGTCGCGGTCGTGGGCCTGGCTGTCCGGGCGCAACTACGTGACGCCCGATGACGTGAAGGCGATGGCGCCGGCGACGCTGCGGCACCGGGTGATGCTGCGTCCGGAGGCCGAACTCGAAGGCGCCAGCGCCGACGGCGTGCTCGACGGCATCCTGGCCTCGGTTCCGGTGCCGCGCTGGTGATCCTGACCGGCCGCACCGCGCTGATCGCACTGGTCTGCGCCGTTCCCGTCACACTGGCCCCCTGGCCGGCGACCGCCTTCGCCGTGCTGCTGGCGGGGCTGGGGGTGGCGGTGGTCCTCGACGTCGCGCTGGCGGCCGACCCGGCCGCGTTGCGGGTAACCCGGTCCCCGGACAGCGCGGTGCGGCTCGGTCAGTCGGTGTGCACCACGTTGACGATCGTCAACGGCGGCCGGCGTTTCCGCGGCCGGCTGCGTGACGCCTGGCCGCCGAGTGCCTGTGCCACGCCGCGCGCCCACCCGCTCGACCTGCCCGCCGGCCGCGAGCACCCGGTGATCACCGAGTTGCGGCCGCTGCGGCGCGGCGATCAGCACGCCGCCCGGGTCACGCTGCGCTCGATCGGGCCGCTGGGGCTGGCCGGGCGGCAGCGTTCCCGGACGGTGCCCGGGCAGGTGCGGGTGCTGCCGCCGTTCCTGTCCCGCCGGCACCTGCCGGCGCGGCTGGCCCGGCTGCGTGAGATCGACGGGAGTCTGCCGGCGCTGGTCCGCGGCCAGGGCAGCGAGTTCGACTCGCTGCGCGAATATGTCGCCGGTGACGACGTGCGCTCGATCGACTGGCGGGCCACCGCCCGGCGCTCCGACGTGGTGGTGCGCACCTGGCGGCCGGAACGGGACCGGCGGGTGGTCATCGTGCTCGACACCGGACGGACCGCGGCGGGGAGGATCGGGGTGGACCCGACCGCACGCGACCCGGCGGGCTGGCCCCGACTGGACTGGTCGATGGACGCCGCACTGTTGTTGGCGGCGTTGGCATTACGCGCCGGCGACCACGTCGACCTGCTCGCCCACGACGCTGTGATACGCGCCGGCGTGTTCGGTGCGTCCCGCACCCGGCTGTTCGCCCAGCTGGTCGAGGCGATGGCGCCGCTGCAGCCGGCGCTGGTCGAATCCGACGCCGCGGCGATGCTGGCCGTGCTGTCCCGGCGGGCCCGGCGACAGAACCTGGTGGTGCTGCTGACCGATCTCAACGCCTCGGCGCTGGAGGAGGGTCTGTTGCCGGTGCTGCCGAAACTGACCGCCGAGCACCAGGTGATCCTCGCGGCGGCCGCTGATCCGCGGGTGGAACGCCTGGCGCGCGGGCGCGCCGACGCGGCCGCGGTGTACGACGCCGGCGCCGCCGAACGGTCCCGCAACGATCGGCGGGCGGTGGCCGCGCGGTTGCGGCGCAGCGGCGTACAGGTCATCGACGCCCCGCCCGATGAGCTGGCGCCGGCGCTGGCCGACGCCTACCTGGCGATGAAGGCAGGCGGCCGGCTCTAACCCGTCGGGACGACGTCCGGGGCGTCGGCGATGTCGCCGGTCTCCTCGGCGGCCACCGCCTTGCGTCCGAAGTGCACCACATAGGCCAGAAACGCCGCCTCGACCACCGCACCGATGCCGATCCGCAGCCAGGTCGGCAACGGTGACGGCGTCACCATCGCCTCCAGCAGCCCGGACACTGCCAGCACCACCACCAAACCCACCGCGACGGCGACGACGGCGCGGCCCTGCTCGGCGAGCACCTGGCCGCGGGGCCGGTCGCCCGGGGCGATCACCATCCAGCCCAGCCGCATGCCCACCGCGCCGGCCAGGAACACCGCCGTCAGCTCCAGCAGTCCGTGCGGGGCCAGCAGGCCCAGCATGAACCCGCCGCGACCGGCGTGGAACATCAGCCCCAGACCCACGCCGAGGTTGGCGGCGTTGGCGAACAGCAGCGCCGGGATCGGCAGGCCCAGCAGCACCGAGAACGCGATGGCACGCGCGGACACCCAGGCGTTGTTCACCCAGACCTGCAGCGCGAACGATCCGGCCGGGTGATCGCTGTAGTAGGCGGCGAAGTCGTGGTTGACCAGCTTGTCGATCTCCGCGGGTGTGCCGATCACCGCCTGCACGTCGGGGTTGCCGGCCACCCAGCAGGCGATGACCACCGCGACCGCCAGGAATGCGGCTCCGGTTGCCAGCCACCACCGCCGGGCCCGGTAGGCGACCACCGGAAACGACACCGTCCAGAACCGGACGAACTCCGACGCCAGCGGTGCGTGCGCGCCGGTGACGGCCGAACGCGACCGCGCCACCAGCGCGGAGAGCCGGCCGACGAGCGCCGGGTCCGTCGACGAGGACCGCAGCACCGACAGGTGAGTCGACACCCGCTGGTAGAGGTCGACGAGTTCGTCGACTTCGGCACCGGTCAGCCGGCGACGGTTCTTGACCAACGACTCCAGCCGATCCCAGGCGGGGCGATGGGTCAGCACGAAGGCGTCGACATCCACGTCGTCGAGCCTAACCGCGGCAGTCTCGACGGCACCGGATCGGCGAGTAGCGTCTGCTCTATGCCGAACCGCAGCCCGCAGCTGGTCACCGGCGACGCCGTCGTGCTCGACATCGTGATCGCGCAGTTGCCGGTGCGGGCGGTCAGCGCGCTGATCGACATCACCGTCGTGATGGTGGCCTATCTGTGTTCGATCGTGCTGTGGGCGACCACTCTCGGCCAATTCGACGACGCGCTGACCGCCGCGATCATGATCATCTTCGCGGTGCTGCTGCTGATCGGCTACCCGGTCACCATCGAGACCATCACCCGGGGCCGGTCGCTGGGAAAGATGGCGATGGGGCTGCGGGTGGTCTCCGACGACGGCGGCCCGGAACGCTTCCGGCAGGCGCTGTTTCGGGCGCTGGCCGCGGTGGTGGAGATCTGGGCGCTGACCGGCAGTCCGGCGGTGATCGCCAGCCTGCTCTCGCCGCGCGGGAAACGCCTTGGTGACATCTTCGCCGGCACCGTGGTGATCAGCGAACGTGCGCCGGCCTCACCGCCGCCACCGATGATGCCGCCCGGCCTGGCCTGGTGGGCGTCCGCCCTGCAGCTGTCCGGGCTGCGGTCCGAATCGGCGGAACTGGCAAGACAATTCCTCGGTCGCGCCGCCCAGCTCGACCCGCACACGCGACAGATGATGGCGTACCGGATTTCCGGCGAGGTACTCGCACACATCTCTCCGCCGCCGCCCCCGGATGCGCCGCCGGAGCTGGTGTTGGCCGCGGTGCTCGCCGAGCGGCATCGCCGCGAGCTGGCGCGCCTGCAGGCCGGCCCGCCGGTGGCCTACTTCCCGCCCGATCGTGACTGGTCGCCGCCGCCGGGGCCCGGCGGGTTCACTCCCCCGGGCTGACCGTCCGCATAACCAACCGTTGCATCCCGATAGTTCTCGATATATCGTTTACGTATCGGGAGTGATGAGCGCTCCCGTTTCCGTACGAGAGCACGAGGTCAGCAATGAACATCCCCTTCGGCCCGCCCGGCGGGCCATTCGCAGAAAACCCCGAACAGCCGGGCGGTTTCGGTTTCGGCTTCGGGCCCCCGAGCGCACACCAGCGCCGAGCCGCGCACGCGGCGCGACGGCAGGCTCGGCGCGAGTTCCGCAGGCAGCTGCGTGACCACGCCGCCGACCACTGCGCGCCGTTGGGCTTCGGTCCCGGTCACGAGCACGGACCCGACTTCCGGCACGGTTTCGGTCCCGGCTTCGGTCCCGGCTTCGGCCCCTTCGGACCCGGCGGTCCCGGATTCGGCTTCGGATTCGGCCCGGGCGGGCACCGTGGCCACCGGCGCGGCAGTCGCAGTCGACGCGGTGACGTGCGGATCGCCATCCTGGCGCTGCTGGCCGAGCAGCCGATGCACGGCTACGAGATCATCCAGCAGATCGCCGAACGAAGCCAGCAGCTGTGGCGGCCCAGTCCGGGATCGGTCTACCCCACCCTGCAGATGCTGGTGGACGAGGGCTTGATCAGCGGCAGCGAAACCGACGGCAAGAAGCGACTTTTCGAATTGACCGAGGACGGGCGCGCGGCGGCCGAGAAGATCGAGACCCCACCGTGGGAGGCGATCGCCGACGGCGTCGACCCGGGGCAGATCAACCTGCGCACCGCGGCCGGTCAGCTGTTCGGCGCGGTGGCCCAAGCCGGTCAGGCCGCCACGCCCGAACAGCAGCAGCGCATCGTCGACATCGTCAACGGCGCCCGCAAGGAGATCTACGGCATCCTCGGCGAGACCGAATAGAGCGAATTCGGCGCGATAATCGTCGCTGAGCGGCAATTATCGCGCCGAAATCGCCGGTAGAGCCTCAGGACAGCTCGACCCAGTCCAGCGTGCGCTGCACGGCCTTTCGCCAACCGGCGTAACCTTCGGCCCGCTGATCGTCGGACCAGCTCGGCGACCAGCGCTTGTGCTCCTGCCAATTGGCACGAAGGTCCTGGGGGCTCTTCCAGAACCCGACACCCAGTCCGGCCGCATACGCCGCGCCCAGCGCGGTGGTTTCGGCCACCACCGGCTTGACCACGTCGACACCGAGCACATCGGCTTGGATCTGCATGCATAGGTCGTTGGCGGTGATGCCGCCGTCGACCTTCAAAACCCCAAGGTGCACACCCGAATCGGCTTCCATCGCCTCGGCCACGTCTCGGCTCTGGTAGCAGATCGCCTCCAGCGTCGCGCGGGCCAGGTGCGCGTTGGTGTTGTACCGGGACAACCCGACTATCGCGCCCCGGGCGTCCGAACGCCAGTACGGTGCGAACAGCCCGGAGAACGCCGGCACGAAGTACATCCCACCGTTGTCGGTGACCTGCCGGGCCAGCGACTCCACCTGCGTCGCACCGCTGATGATGCCCAGCTGGTCGCGCAGCCACTGCACCGCCGAACCGGTGACCGCGATCGAACCCTCCAGCGCGTAAACGGGTTTGGCGT
>CAYNJD010000092.1:0-11159 GCA_964397355.1 uncultured Mycobacterium sp.
GCGAGGTCAAATCGCCGCTCTGCGGATGCTCGCTGTGCCCGGGCGCCTGGAAGTGCCCACCGGCCGACAGGAACGCGCCGGGGGCGCCGCCGCCGGGGGGCTCCGAGTCGGCCTCGCACTTGCCGACGCCGTGAATGTGCATGCCGTGGAAGCCCGGTGTCAGGATGCCGGCGCTGGTGGTCTCCACGGTGATGGTGACGAAATCCTTACCGTTGTCCTTGCTGAACTCGAACGTCGCGGTGGCGACCTGGCCGCCGTCGGGGGTCTTGAGCTGCGCGACGAGGCTTTCCGATTCACCCGAACCACCCGGCTCGCTGGCCGCACCCGACGGCGCCGGGGATCCGGTCCAGATCGACGGCGTGGTGCCCGGCGCGTCCGACGGCTGCTCGTTTGGCGGGCTGCACGCCGCCGACAGCACGACCGGGGTGGCGAAGAGAACAGCGGCGAGAGCTCTGCGGTGACCTTTGACCATGCGAGGAGCTTAACCCGCGACCACCACGATGACCCCCGGTGGCTGTTCGGCCACATCGGGGGTGCGCGGCTGCGCGTCGGCGTGCAGCACCTCGGCCACCGCCCGGGCCGAGTCGTGTTCGCCTTCGGCGTCGCCGAAGTAGACGGTGGTCTCGGTGACCTCGGGCAGCTCGAGGTTGTCGACGACGGTCACGTTCCAGCCGGCTTCACGCAGCTGGTCCGCGGTGCGCCCGGCCAGCCCGGCCTGCTCGGAGATGTTGTAGACCCGCACCTCGGCCTTGTGGGCGGCCGGCTCTGGCTTGGCCGGCGCCGAGCTGGTGGCGACGGGTTTCGACGTCGGCGTGTGGCCGGTGTCGTCGTCGCTTCCCGACGATCCGAGGGCCTGAAACCCGACCAGCAGGAAGATGGTGCCCAGGAACAGCAGCACCATCACCATGGCTCGCAGCGGGAGTCTGGAGGAGTCGGGAACGTGGTCGTTCATTGCGACCACTGTATCCAGCAGCCGGCCCTAACCGATAAACGCCCAGCTATCAAAGGTTCCAGCTGATTCAGGTGATATCGAAACCGAGCCGCCGCGCGGCACGCGCCTTCTGGCGGCTGGACCGCAGCCTCCGCAGTCGTTTGACCAGCATCGGGTCGGCCGCCAGTGCCTCGGGACGGTCGACGAGCGCATTGAGCACCTGGTAGTAGCGGGTCGCCGACAGCGAGAACCGCTCTTTGATGGCCTCTTCTTTGGCGCCGGCGTACTTCCACCAGTCCCGTTCGAAAGACAGGATGTCGTGCTCGCGACGACTCAGGCCGTCGGTGGGTTCCGAATCGTCCCCTGAGCGATTCGTCTGCGCCCTGGCGCCGTCCATATCGTTTCCTGGACCCTTCCGGAAAGTTCGCGTACTTCAAATCTGCGGCGGCGTGTGCTGCGCGAATATTCAATCACGGCAGGCGCTGTTGAACCGGGAGCCGGTCCCGCGCGTCGCCGTGGCCGCTGCACTCGTGCGCAGCGGGGCACTTAAGCTCTTCGGTCATGGCCGTCGTACCCATCCGCATTGTGGGCGATCCCGTCCTGCACACCCCGACCAGCCCGGTCCCCGTCGCCGACGACGGCTCACTACCGGCCGATCTGGCCGAGTTGATCGCCACCATGTACGAGACCATGGACGCCGCCAACGGCGTCGGCCTGGCCGCCAATCAGATCGGCGTGGCGTTGCGGGTCTTCGTCTACGACTGCGCCGACGACCGCCGCTCGACCACCCGGCGCCGCGGCGTGGTGGTCAACCCGGTGCTGGAGACCTCCGAGCGCCCCGAGACCATGCCCGACCCCGACCACGACGACGAAGGCTGCCTGTCGGTGCCCGGCGAATCGTTCCCGACCGGCCGGGCGGAATGGGCGCGTGTCACCGGCCTGGACGCCGACGGCAACCCGGTCACGCTGGAGGGCACCGGGTTGTTCGCCCGGATGCTGCAGCACGAGACCGGACACCTGGACGGCTTGCTGTATCTGGACATGCTGGTGGGCCGGAACGCCCGCGCGGCCAAGCGCACCGTCAAGGCCAACGGCTGGGGAGTGCCCGGGCTGTCGTGGCTGCCCGGCGACGTGCCCGATCCGTTCGGCCACTGACCGCCGTGAGCCAGCCACCCGAACTGCCCGAGGCCGGTGTCCGGGTCAGCCTGCGCTACCTGCGGCCCCCGGGTTCGGAGCCGCCGATGGGCGATGTGGTGGGACATCTGGTGCAGAGCGGGCCGCTGGTGCGGGTTCGTTCATCGGACGGGGTGATCCACGAGTGCCGACACGCCGACGTGCTCTACGTGCGCCGGCTGACCGATCGTCCGGTGAAGAACTCGGCGATCCGTGCGGTCGAGCACGCCGCCGCGCTGGCGTGGCCGGGCAGCGAGCACCAATGGCTCGACGGCTGGCTGTTGCGGGCCGGGCCCGGTGCCGGCTTGGCAGCAAATTCCGCTGTGCCCCTTGATATGTTCGCCCACACCAACACGATTCCGGCGATCATCGACTGGTACGCGCAGCGGGACCTGCCGCCGTGCCTGGCGGTGCCGGAGCGGCTGTTACGGCTGCCCGAGGGCATCCCCGCACGGCTGGAGACCCGCACCCTGGTGTGCGAGCTGGCCGCCGGTACACCGCCCGAGCAGGTGACGCTGACCGACCGGCCCGGCCCTGACTGGCCGGCGGACGTCCCGGTGGGGCCACTGACCGCGGTGGTCGACGGTGAGCTGGTGTTCGCCTCGATACCCGGGGTGGCGATCGCGCGCGGCGCGGTCACCGAGGCCCCGGACGGCACCCGCTGGCTGGGGGTGACCGGCCTGCGGATCGCCGAGAACATGCGCCGGCGGGGTCACGGGCGCGCGATCTGTGCGGCGTTGCGGGCCTGGGGGTCCGAGCGCGGCGCCACCCGCGGCTACGCCCAGCTGCCCACCGATGACCGGGGCGCGTTCGCGTTCTTCGAGGCGATCGGGTTCGCCGGCCAGCACCGCACCCGTTACCTCGATGCCCGGTTGCTGTCGATCTAGGGTGACTGCGTGACTGCGCTGCGACTGGCCACCTGGAACGTCAACTCCATTCGCACCCGGGTGGGCCGGGTGACCGACTGGCTGGCCCGCGCCGACGTCGACGTGCTGGCCATGCAGGAGACCAAGTGCACCGACGCGCAGTTCCCCACGCTGCCGTTCCACGAACTGGGCTACGAGGTGGCCCATGTGGGCCACAACCAGTGGAACGGGGTGGCGATCGCCTCCCGGGTCGGCATCGACGACGTCGAGGTCGGGTTCCCCGGCCAGCCGTCCTGGGCCAAGCCGGAAGCCGACCCGACGGTGGAGGCACGGGCGCTGGGCGCCACCTGCGAAGGGGTCCGGGTATGGAGCCTGTATGTGCCCAACGGGCGCGCCCTGGACGACCCGCACTACACCTACAAGCTGGAATGGCTTGCCGCGCTGCGCGATACCGCTGAAGGCTGGCTGCGCGACGACCCGTCGGCGCCGATCGCGCTGGTGGGCGACTGGAACATCGCCCCGCAGGACGACGACGTGTGGAGCATGGAGTTCTTCGACGGCGCCACCCACGTCTCAGAACCGGAGCGCGCCGCGTTCCACGCGATGACCGAGGCGCGGTACCTCGACGTGGTACGGCCTTTCACGCCCGGGCCCGGCGTCTACACCTACTGGGACTACACCCAGCTGCGGTTCCCGAAGAAGCAGGGCATGCGCATCGACTTCATCCTGGGCTCCCCCGCGCTGGCGACCCGGGTCTCGCACGCCGAGATCGTGCGGGAGGAACGCAAGGGCAAGGCCCCCAGTGACCACGCGCCGGTGCTGGTGGAGATCCAACGGACCTGACACCACCCGCGGTTATATGAATTCGTTGTGGATTCCGCGGCGTCGGCCGAAATGCGGATAGGATGGATCGGGTTAACCAATTTGCTCGTTTGAAGGGCAGGGAATACCCATGAACGCCGTCGCAGGGACGGTACGAAAGGTGGCCGGGGCGGCATCCCGCGCGGCGACCATGACCACTGAGGCGGCCGGCGCGATCGGCGGGGCCGCCCTCAACGGGGCGATCGGCGGCGTGAAAGGTGCGGCCAGCGGCGCGCAGCGCGGCTTGAGCACCGGTAGCCACTCGACCCCCGCAGCTGCACTGACCATCGGCGCCCTCGGCGTCTCCGGCTTGGTCGAGTGGCCACTGCTGGTGGCGGTCGGCGGCACCGCGCTGGTGATCAAGCAGCTGAACAACCGCTCCGACAGCAGCAAGCCGTCGGCTGCGGCGCCGGCGAAAGCGCCGGACGCCGCGGAACGGCCGCTGAAGGCGGTGAAGTCGACCGGCTCGTCGACGCGGCAGCGCCGCAGTCCGCAGTCGAAGAAGACGGCACCGCGGCAGTCGCGTAGCGGCAGCAGCAGCGCTCGCGCGCGCCGCTGATCGGGAGTGGATCTAGGCCGCGCCATTAGGCGCTCGCTTCCGCTACGCGCAGCGAATTTCGGTGTCCAACTCACAACCGCGCTGGTAGGCGCATCGGTTCAGACCGCGGCCGACGTGGCCGGTGCGGTCCGGCCGGTTCGCGAGACCGGGTGGTCACTGTCCCGGCGGTGCTTCCGCGGCGAGGGACGCGCCTGGGTGGAGGTGCGCGGGCTCGACGGGCCCGCCGGCGACGAGCTGGCTACCGCCGTGCTCGGCGCGGCCCGGGCACTGCCCGGGGTCACCTCGGTCCGGTTGAACCACCCACTGGCGCGCCTGGTGGTCGGGTTCGACCCGGCCGCCGGCGGTGACGTGGTGTCGTTGCGCGAGCTGTGCCGGGTGGTGACCGACACCGAGAACCAGTACCGCCGGGCGGCCGGCCGCCGGCGCCCACCGACGAGCCTGCCCGGCGACGGCATGACCCAGGCGCTGCGCACACTGACCGTCGGCGCCAACGTCGCCGGCCTGGGGGCGGCAACGGTGGGACGGCTGCTGCGGCTGCCGGGCCTGCCGCTGGGCCTGGAAGCCGGCGTGGTCGTCATCGACTACCAGCCGAGGCTGCGCCGGCTGCTCGAGGACAGCATCGGCAAGCAGGCGACCGACGCGCTGCTGGCGCTGGCCAGCACCACCGTGCACACCCTCAACGCAGCACCCACCGCACTGGCGGTGGACCTGTCGATGGAGGCGATGCGGGCCGGGGAGGAACGTGCCGCCGCGCGCGCCTGGCGCCGCAGCGAGCCCGCACTCGCCGACCACGCCGAGCACCCGCCGGTGACCATCCCGCAACGGCCGACGCCCCGGCCACCGGGTCCGGTCGAACGGCATCTGACCCGCAGTGCGTGGGCGCAGGCCGCCGGCGCCGGGGTGATCGCGGCCGCGACCCGCAGTCCCGACCTGGCCGGCACCGCCGCGGCGGTGACCGCGCCGAAGGCCACCCGCACCGCGCGGGAGTCGTTCGCCGCGACGCTGGGCCGCGGTCTGGCCGACCGGCACGACGCGGTGGTGCTGCGGCCGGGCAGCCTGCGAGAGCTCGACCGGATCGACACAGTGCTCATCGACCCGCGGGTGCTGTGCGGGCAGAGCCTGCGGGTGATGCAGGTGCGCGGCGCCGACGACGACGAGCTACGCGCGGCGTGGGCGCTGGCGCAATCCCGGCTGGACGAGGCCGGCCTGCAACCGGGCTGGCATCCGATCGGTCCGCGCCCCGGCGTGCAGGCGTGTTTCCAGCCCGCCCTGCTGCCGTTGGCCGCCGCAGTGGTGACCGAGGCCCGCCACGCCGACGTCGAGGTGGTCTCGGTGGAGACCGACGCGCTCGGCGAACTCCGGTCGATCTTCGACGACATCCGCCCGCGCGACGGCGCGTCGGTGGACGACGCGCTGGCCGCCGCGGTGGCCGCCTACCAGGCCGACGGTCACGACGTCGCGGTGTTGTCGACGGCGGCCGTCGATGCGCTGGCGGCGGCCGACGTGGCGCTGGGGGTGCTGCCGGAGCAGGGCAGCCCGCCGTGGTGTGCCGACGTGTTGCTCACCGACCTGGCCGCGGTATGGCGGGTGCTGCATGCGCTGCCGGCGGCCCGCTCGGCCAGCCGCCGCGGTGTCGAGATCGCCACCGGTGCGACGACATTGGGTGCGCTGCTGTTGCTGCCCGGGGTGCGCGGGCGCGGACCGGGCCCGGTCACCACCGGCGCGGCGGCCGGTGCACTGTCGGGCTACTGGCTGGCCCGGCGTGCCGGGGACGCCGCGGCGCCCCGGCCGGTGGCGGTGCACGAGTGGCACGCCATGTCCGTCGATCAGGTACGAGCGGTGCTGCCGCCGCCGGATCAGATCCCGGACGACACCCACCACGCGACCGCGACGGCGGCGCTGGCGGCGGTCGATCTGGCCCGCCGCGGCGCGCAGCGGACCGCAGCCCCGCGGCTGATCTGGCAGTTCGCCCACGCCGTGCGCAGTGAGCTGTCCGACCCGATCACCCCGGTGTTGGCACTGGGGGCCGCGGCCAGCGCGGTGCTGGGTTCACCGGTGGACGCGATGCTGGTCGGTTCGGTGCTGAGCGGCAACGCGGTGCTGGCCGCCGCGCAGCGGCTGGTGGCCGAGCGTCGGCTCAACGTTTTGTTGAACGAACAGGTTCCGCCGGCACGCAAGGTCCTTGCCGACGGCAGCCACTGTGAGGTCGACGCCGAGGAGCTTCGTCCCGGCGACGTGATCGAGGTACGGCCCCACGAGGTGGTGCCGGCCGATGGACGGCTGATCGAGGCGATCGACCTGGAGGTCGACGAGTCCTCGCTGACCGGTGAATCCCTGACGGTGGTCAAACAGGTCGAGGCCACGCCGGGTGCCGATCTGGCGGACCGGGAATGCATGGTCTACGCGGGCACCACGGTGGTGACCGGAACCGCGGTCGCGCTGGTGACCGCGGCCGGCGGTGACACGCACGGCCGCCGGGCCGCCGAGCTGGTGGCCGGCGATCAGTCCGAGATCGGCTTGCAGCATCAACTGAGCCTGCTCACCCGCAAGGCGTGGCGGATCAGCCTGGCCGGCGGCGCGCTGGTGACCGGGCTGGGCATGGCGCGCCGGATCGGGCTGCGCCAGGCGGTGGCCAGCGGTATCGCGGTCAGTGTCGCGGCCATTCCCGAAGGGCTGCCGCTGGTGGCCACCCTGGCGCAGCAGTCCTCGGCACGCAGGTTGACCAAAGCCGGTGTGCTGGTGCGGGTTCCGCGTTCGGTTGAGGCGCTGGGCCGGGTGGATGTGGTCTGCTTCGACAAGACCGGGACGCTGAGCAAGAACCGGCTGCGAGTGACACAGGTGCATCCGGCGCCGGGCTTCACCGACGACCACGTGCTGCGCTACGCGGCCGCTGCGGCCCCACCGTCCAACGGCACCCGCCAGGTGCACGCCACCGACACCGCGATCGTCGACGGCGCCGTCGCCGCCGGCGCACCGGCACCCAATGGGAATGCCGCGCACCTGCCGTTCCGGTCCGGGCGCCAGTTCTCGGCCTCGGTGCTCGGATCCGAATTGACCCTCAAGGGCGCCCCGGAGGTGGTGCTGGCCTGCACCGGCGCGGGCCCGGCCGTCAGGCAGCACGTCACCGAACTGGCCGCCAACGGCTTGCGGGTGATCGCGGTGGCCCGCCGGGACCTGACGGAGGCGGAGCGCCAGTCGCTGGGCGAGGATCCCGAGCCCGACGAGATCGCCGCGTTCTGCGACGACGGACTGACGTTCGTCGGGCTGCTCGGGCTGTCGGACACCCCGCGTGATGAGGCCGCCGACCTGCTCGCCGAACTGGATCGCCGGCGTATCCCGGTGCGGCTGATCACCGGCGACCACCCGCTGACCGCCACCGCGATCGCCCGGGAGCTGGGCCTGGAGGTCAGCAGCGATCAGGTGATCAGCGGCGCGCAGTGGGATGCGTTGTCCCGCAAGGACCAGGAGCGCGCGGTGACCGAACGGGTGGTGTTCGCCCGGATGTCGCCGGAGAACAAGGTGCAGATCGTGCAGACCCTGGAACGCGCCGGCAAGGTGTCGGCGATGGTCGGCGACGGCGCCAACGACGCCGCGGCCATCCGGGCCGCCACCGTCGGGATCGCGGTCGTGGCACACGGCAGCGAAGCGGCCAGCACCGCCGCCGACGTGGTGCTGCTCGACGGGCGGATCCACACCCTGCTCGACGCGTTGGACGAGGGTCGCGAGCTGTGGCAGCGGGTACAGGCGGCGGTGGCGGTGCTGCTGGGCGGTAACGCCGGTGAGGTGGCGTTCGCGATCATCGGCAGCGCGCTCACCGGGCGCTCACCGCTGAACGCCCGCCAGCTGCTGCTGGTGAACATGCTGACCGACGCACTGCCGGCCACGGCGCTGGCGGTCAGTTCGCTCAACGAGGCGGCCGCCGCCGGCGGGCACGGTCCCGACGAGCGCGCGCTGTGGCGCACGGTCACCGTGCGCGGCGTGACGACGGCGTCGGCAGCGGTGGGCGCGTGGGCGCTGGCCTCGGTGACCGGGCGCCCGCAGCGCGCCTCCACGGTCGCGCTGGTGTCCCTGGTCGCCGCCCAGTTGGGCCAGACCCTGCTGGACTCGCACGACCCGCTGGTGGTGGCGACCGCCGTCGGCTCGCTGGCTGCGATGGGGACGCTGATCTCCATCCCGGGCGTCAGTCACCTGTTGGGCTGCACCCCGCTGGGTCCGCTGGGCTGGGCTCAGGCGCTGGGCACCGCGACGGTGGCCACCGCCGGCGCGGCCATCGTGCCCAAGCTGCTCTCCGGGCTGCAGGACGCCGCGGACAAGCCCACCGAGTTCATCGTGCCCGGGCCGCGTCAGCCGGACGGCAGTCCGGCCTCCAACGGCACTTCCACACGGCTGTTGCGACTTGTGCACAATGGGGACACCGGTTCTCGCCGCGGAACGGCCGCGGCCCGATCATCCGACGATCCGTCGTCGGCAGGAGGCTCACCGATGGCGGACACGCCTCGCAGCACATCCCAGCGGGAGGCGCTGGCCCAGATTCGTGACGCCGAAGGCTTCGCGGTCGAGTTGCCGCTGGTCGGCAAGGTGACGGTGCCGCGCCCCGAGCAGCTGGCCTACTACGGCGGGCTGGCGTTGCTGGCCACGTTCCGGATCATCGACTGGCCGGTCGCGCTTGCGGTGGCCGCCGGCCACATTCTGGCCAACAACCACCGCAGCGAAGTGCTCGAACAACTCGGCGAGGCGCTGGAAGACGCCTAGCGGCCGCCTCAGTTGTTGACCGTCAGCACCCCGACGCGCCACAGGAATGCGTACATCTGGTGCAGCGGAGCGCTGAGCAGCCGGCTGGCCATGTCGACCACCGGGTCTGAGGCGGGCGCGGCCGGCGCACCCCGTCGGGGGTCCAGCTTCTTCGGCGCGCTGGTGACACGCGGGGCCGCCGCCGGGATGTCGTTGTAAGCGATTGCAACCATGATGGCCTCCTAGTCGCGTAACGGCGCTACACGCCCAACGCGGAGTCCAGGATGCTGGCTCAGTTGGAGGCGGTATGCGACCGTTCGGATGGGGACGGAACAGACGTCAGATATCGGCTCGGACTATCACCGGAACTCATTCGTCCCTCACCTCCTCTCGGTCGCGGGCGCGCTGTCGCGCGCCGGTTTCACCGCATGCTCGGGGAGGCAGCTCCGACGACTGCCGGAAGACCGCACCCCACTCGTCAGAGTTTTGACACTGCACGCCGTGTCCGGGCCTGCCTTACAGGCCGGAAGCCACTTGGGCTCAACCCTTAAGCCGGGAGGAGCTGTCCTGACCCGGGGCGTCTTTCGACGTTCGGGGTCAGTGGCCTATGTCCGTGCAGCCGCCTCACCTAACGAGGTGCTTGCGTGCTCCATAGTGCATGACGGATGGGGTGGGGTCAACTCCAGGATTCTCGGGCGTGTCGGTGATCGTTGACCTGCCACGACGACCTCGACGGACGCCGACGACAGCGCCACATTCGTCACTTTGGCACCACGCTGGGGCGCGCTGGATCGACCGCCGCACCGACGCCAACCGCGGCCCGGTCAGTGGACCGAGCCGCGGTTGGTTGAAGTCGAGCGTGCCGAACCCTACGGCTTGGCCGGCAGGTCCGTACCGCTCGGGGCGACCAGTTGGTCACCATCGGTGGAGTCCCCGGGACCGGTGATCTTCTCTACCGAATCGCCAGCACCGACACCGTAAGTAGCGCTGTTGTCCACACCGGCGCCGTTGCCGCCGTCGCCGGCGGTCACTTCTCCGTTGGTGTAGGAACCGTCGCCGGTCGCACCGACGTGGACATACCCGCCGGGACCACCGACGCCTCCGTCTCCGATGCCGTCACCCGCCGTACCGCCGACGACGGCGTTGTCGGTAGCCGTGGCGCCGGTCCCCAGCGCGGTGATCTGCGATGGCGCCTTGTTGTAGATACCGCTACCGCCGGTACCACCGTCTACGCCCTTACCGCCGCTACCGCCGGTGGCCGAACCGCTGGCCTCGGCGCCGTCACCGGTGGCCTGGAGGCTGCCATTGCTCCCGTCGCCACCGATGGAGTCCTCGCCGGTCGCATCGCCACCGCTACCGCCGGCCGTCACGCCGTGCGAGTGCCCACCGGTGCCGAAGCTGCCGCCGAAGGACCGCCCGGCGCTGATGTCACCGTTACCGGCGTCGCCCCCCTGGCTGTTGGCACCGTCGGCGTCTCCGCCGCCGCCGCCGGTCGCCTGGCCTTCGGCCGTAGCGCTGTTCAGAGCGAGGATCTGGCCCGTGCCGCCGTTGCCACCGGCGCCACCGTCGGCACCGTCGCCGCCGGTGCCACCGTGGGCAACCGAGCCGTTCACTCCCGCCTGGCCACCGCTGGCGGCATTGATGAGGCCAAGACCGCCGCTACCGCCACTGCCGCCGTTCGACCCGTCACCGCCGCCACCGCCGATCGCGGTGCCGGTAGCGACACTGTCCGCTCCATCGGTCACCGGCGTGGAGCCATCGGTAGCAGTGCCGGCCGCGACGGTCGCATCACCGCCGGCACCGCCGACACCACCGTCGGTGCCGCTGCCGCCGAGTCCGCCCTCGGCGCTTGCATCTTGCACCGTTCCGCCGTTGGTGGCCGACAGGTTCGCCGCACCGCCGTCGCCACCGATGCCGCCGTTGGCGTCGCCGACCCCGCCGTTGCCGCCGACCGCGGCACTGCCGGTAACGCTGCTGTCGGCGCCGTCGGCCTGGATGGCCGCGTAGCCACCCGTGCCGCCGTTGCTGCCGACACCGC
>CAYNJD010000093.1:0-11058 GCA_964397355.1 uncultured Mycobacterium sp.
AGGTCTGGGACCGGGCGCTGCACATGTTCCAGCTCAGCTTCGACTTCAACCCCGATGCCCGCCGGGCGGTCGACGAGATCGCCGACTTCGTGGGCTATGTGACGACCGCCGCGCCGCCGGATGTCGAGTCGACGCATCGAAGCGGTGAAACCGCCTGACGCAGCCCGAAATCTAGAGCCGGTCCTCCAGCAGCGTCAGCAGCAGCGGGATCCGGCGCGCCTCGATGTCCGGCTGCGGCAGCACGGCGCGCACGATCGCCGCGCCGTCGAAGGTGTTGGTGAGCAACGCGACCAGGTTCGGGAACAGCTCCGGCGGATATGCGTCCGCGCCGGGCAGTACCCGGGCGGCTTCGCAGATCTTGGCGCTGTATTCGGCCAGCACGTCGGCCAGCACGGCCCGCAGTTTGTCGTCGGTGCGCGCGGCGATCAGCAGTTCGTAGACCACCGCGTTGGCGGCGTTGGCCGTCAGGTCCCGTAGCACCGTCAACACCGCCTCCAGCGCCGGCACTTCGGCCGGGATCTCGGCGACCCGCTTGCCGAATAGCTCGAGCTGACGGCGCAGCACCTCCTGGGCGGTGGCGGCCATGAAATCGCCCATGGTGCCGAAGTGGCGGAACAACGCCCCATCGGAGACCCCGGCGCGCGCGGCGATCACCTTGGCCGATGCCCGCGCGTAGCCGATCTCGACGATGGTGTCGATGCTGGCGTCGAGCAGGCGCGCGACGGTGGCCTCGCGGCGCTCCTGCTGGGTTCGGGCCATGGTCTACACCGGTTGCAGCGCACGGGATCCGGCGCGCAGGAAACGCCCGGATTTCACCGTGGTGCCGTAGCCGTCGCAGAACTGCCCGCCGCGGAATACCACCGTGCCGCCCACACCGGTGGCCACCACGGCGTCGTCGTTGCGGTTGACCATCCGGGACAGCCCGCCGTAGAACTGCACCTTCTCCTCGTGGTAGCCGTCCACCGCGTCCGTCAGGCCGGCCGGGTCGATCACCACGAAGTCCGCGCGGTCGCCTTTGCGCAGGGTGCCGGCGTCGAAGCCGAACCAGTCGGCGACTTCGGCGGTCAGTCGGTGTATCGCCCGCTCGGTACTCAGGAACGGCCTTCCCGCCGCCTGCGCGTCGCGTACCCGCTTGAGCAGTCGCAGCGAGAAGTTGTAGAACGCCATGTTGCGCAGGTGCGCCCCGGCGTCGGAGAACCCCATGTGGATGGTCGGCTCTTGAGCCAGCTTGTCGAGGTAGCGCGGCCGGTGGTTGGCCACGATGGTGGTCCAGCGGACGTTGCGTTCCCCGTTGTCCACCAGGACATCGAGGAATGCGTCCAACGGATGCAGCCCCCGCTCGTCGGCGATCTGCCCGAAGCTCTTGCCGATCAGGCTGTCATCCGGACACTCGACGATCACCGCGTCGTGGAAGTCGCGGTGCCACAACGTCGGACCCAGCTTCTTGCGGTCGAAGGACTTGCGGAACCGGCGTCGGTAGTCGGTGTCGGCCAGCAATGCGTTGCGCTCCAGCTGATCCCGCAGGTGCAGCGCCGCGGTTCCGGCGCCGAACTCCTCGAACACCGGCAGATCGATCCCGTCGGAATACAACTCGAACGGCACCGGCAGGTGCTGGAACCGGATCGAGGAGCCGAGTACGGCGTTGAGCAGCCGGGTTCCCGGGCCGAAGACCCGCACCGCGCCCGGCGACGACTTGGCGTCCGCGGAGACCAGCAGGCTCATCCGGACCCCGCGCCGGCGACCGAACATCCCGCTGCTGGTCAAAAAGAAGTTCAAGGCCGTCAACGGTCTACGGACGTTGGGAGCGCTCTGCAGCATCCGGCCGCGATTGCGCAGCACCTTGATCAGCCGGCGGCGCTCACGCCAGGTGGCGAACGTCGACGGCAGGGCCCGGGACCGGAACCGGTCGCCGTCGAGCTTGTCGATCGCCGCGTCCATCCCGGACATCCCCAGCAGTCCGGCCTCGAGGCCGGCGTCGAGCAGCGCGGCCATCTTCTCCAGCTCGTCGTCGGTGGGCACGACGCCGTCGGTGGTGGCGCGGTCCAGGCCGAGCACCGCGGTCCGCAGGTCCGAATGGCCGAGCATGGAGCCGATGTTGGGACCCAGCGGCAACTCGTCCAGGGCACGCACGTACTCAGCCGGCGTCGACCAGGTCTTTTTGGTCTGCAGCGCGTCCAGCACGTATTTGCGCGGCACCGCCTCCACCCGGCTGAACAGGTCGGCGGCGTCCTCGGCGTCGGCGTACACCGTCGACAGCGAGCAGTTGCCCAGCAGCACCGTGGTGACGCCGTGGCGCACCGACTCCCGCAGCCCCGGGTCCAGCAGCACCTCGGCGTCGTAGTGGGTGTGCACGTCGATGAAGCCGGGCACCACCCACTTGCCGGCCGCGTCGATGACGTCCGGGCAGCCGGATTCATCGAGTTCGCCGGCGACGATGTCGGCGACCACGCCGTCTCGGATGCCCAGGGTGCGGACCTGCGGGGCGTTGCCCAGGCCGTCGAACCACAGGCCGTTGCGGATGATCAGGTCGTAGGCCACGACATCTCCCAACTCGAGGTTGAGTTAGATAGTGAGCGCTTACAACCTTTATGTCAAGGGTCAGTGCGCGAAGTGCCGTGCCCCGGTCAGATACAGCGTGATCCCGGCTTCGGCGGCGGCCGCGGTCACCTCGTCGTCGCGGACCGAGCCGCCCGGGTGCACGATCGCCTTCACCCCGGCCGCGGTCAGCGTCTGCAGCCCGTCGGGGAACGGGAAGAACGCGTCGGAGGCCGCCACCGCCCCGGCCACCCGCTCACCGCCGCGTTCCACCGCCAGCCGGGCGGCGTCGACCCGGTTGACCTGGCCCATCCCCACGCCCACGGTGGCGCCGTCGGCGGCGATCACGATCGCGTTGGACTTGACCGCGCGGCAGGACCGCCAGGCGAAGACCAGGTCGGCCAGCGTGGCCTCATCGGCAGGTGACCCGGTGGCCAGCGTCCAGTTCGCCGGGTCGTCGCCCGGCGCATCGAGGCCGTCGCGGCCCTGCATCAGCAGCCCGCCGCTGACCTGGCGCCACTCACTGCCACCGCGCAGCGGTTCGGAGGCGACCAGCACCCGGATGTTCTTCTTGCGCGCCAGGATGTCGACGGCACCCGGCTCGTAGGCCGGGGCCACGATGACCTCGGTGAAAATGGTGCTGACGTATTCCGCCATCTCGACGGTGACCTCGGCGTTCGCCGCGATCACCCCGCCGAACGCGCTCAACGGATCGCACTCGTGCGCCTTGCGGTGGGCGTCGGCCACCGAGGTCGACGACACCGCGATGCCGCACGGGTTGGCGTGCTTGATGATCGCCACGCAGGTCTCTTCGTGGTCGAACGCGGCCCGCCAGGCGGCGTCTGCATCGGTGAAGTTGTTGTAGGACATCTCTTTTCCGTGCAGCTGGTCGGCCTGGGCCAACCCCGGCCAGGCGGCGGCATCGCAGTAGAGCGCGGCCTGCTGGTGGGGGTTCTCGCCGTACCGCAGCTGCGCCGCCCGGCGGTAGGTACGGCCGATCCATTCCGGCATCGCCTGCCGCGGCTCCTCGGGCGCGCACGTCGACGACATCCAGCTGGCGACCGCGACGTCGTATTCGGCGGTGTGCCGAAACGCCAGTGAGGCCAGGCGTTTCCGTTCGGCGAGGGTGAACCCGCCGGCGTTGACCGCCGCCAGGACGCCGTCATACCCGAGCGGGTCGACCACCACGGCGACACTGGGATGGTTCTTGGCGGCGGCCCGGATCATCGATGGCCCGCCGATGTCGATCTGCTCGACGCATTCGTCGATGCCGGCGCCGGAGTCCACCGTCTCACTGAAGGGGTAAAGGTTGACCACCACCAGCTCGAACGGCGCGATGTCCAGTTCGCCCAGCGCCGCGGCATGTTCGGGCTTGCGCAGGTCGGCCAGCAGCCCGGCGTGCACCCGCGGGTGCAGGGTCTTGACCCGGCCGTCGAGGACCTCCGGGAATCCGGTCAGCTGCTCCACCGGTGTCACCGGAATACCCTTGGCGGCAATCGACTTGGCGGTGGACCCGGTGGAGACGATGTCCACGCCGGCGGCATGCAGGCCGGCGGCCAGATCGACCAGCCCGGTCTTGTCGTAGACGCTGATCAACGCCCGCCGAATCGGTCGCTTGCCGTCGGTCATCCTATGGTCGCCTTTCGTCCGGTCCAGGTCACGCCGCCGGTCGCGAGCGCGGCCAGCACGTCCACCAGGAGCTTGCGCTCCACTGTCTTGATGCGTTCGTGCAGGGTGTCTTCGTCGTCGTCGTCGAGCACGGCGACCGGTTCCTGGGCCAGCACCGGTCCGGTGTCGGTGCCGGCGTCCACCAGGTGCACGGTGCAGCCGGTGACCTTCACCCCGTAGGCCAGCGCCTCGGGCACCGCGTGCGCGCCCGGGAATGCCGGTAGCAGCGCCGGGTGGGTGTTGACGGTGCGCCCCAGAAACCGGGTGAGAAAGTGCGGCCCCAGGATCTTCATGAACCCGGCCGAGACCACCAGATCGGGTGCGTGCACCTCGGTGGCCTCCGCCAGCGCCAGGTCCCATGCCGCCCGGTCGGGATAGTCGGCCAGTCGCACGGTGAACACCGGCAACCCGGCCGCTTCGGCGATCTGCACCGCCCGGCAATCCCGATCGGTTCCCACCGCCACCACCCGCGCCGGATAGTCGCCCACCGCCGCGGCCAGCAGCGACTCGAGCAGCGATCCGGTTCCCGACGCCAGCACCACCAGCCGGGCCGGGGCGCTGGGGGCCACGTGGATCGGTTGCACGAAGCAAGAGCCTACAGCGCAGCAGAACCCGGCGATCCGGCTCGCTGTTCGCCTTCAGCCCGGGCGATCCGGAGCGCGGCGGCAACGCCGTCCGTCCAGATCTCTACCTTGTCCCAGGTCACGTCGGGGTGGCCGATCGGGTGGATGCCCCTGCTGATCTTCTCGACCCGGCGGCACGCGAGATCCTGGAAGTCGCGATCGTCCAACTCTGGGAATTCCTCGTATTCGCTACAGAGTTCGGCGCTTTCCAGCTGCTCGAACAGGGCTTCCGCCAGGTCGCTGCACAGCCCGACCGGTGCTGTCCCCTCGACCATCTGGAGCCCGGCCTCAACGCCGTCTACCCAGATGGTCGCCATGACATCGAGTATCGGCGTATGACCGGGCGGCAGAACCAGCTGCGTCAGCTTCTCTACCCGGGCGGTTGCCAGCCGGTGCAGATTCCGGCCACCGGGCTTCACGGCTTCGCCGTCGACGATCGCACTCACGACGTCTGTCATCTCACTATGCGACCAAGACAGCGATGCGTATATAAGGGACCGAAGTCCTCAATTCTTCGGCGAGCTTGCGAACCGCGGGCCGCGCACGCCGGCCCCCGCGGGTTCAGCCGGGCCGGTCGAACCCGTCATCGTCGGTGAACATCAGGTCTTCGGGGTCTTCCACGGGCCCGGGCGGCTCGGTCGGGGCGTGCGACTCGAACACCGCGGGCGGGTCGGGTTCCGGCGTCCAACTCAGCTCGGCGTCCCCGGCGACCTCGTCGGGTTCGAACAACTCGTCGGGTTCGAAGAGCTCGCCGGGTTGCTGCGCGTCGACCACCTCGACGTGCGTGGGTTCGGGCTCCGCGGCGCCGGCCGGCGCGGGCGGCGGCACCGGGCGGGCGCCGGTCTCGCCTCGCCGTACCCCGCCGATCATCACGACCGTCAAGGCGCCGATCGCGGCGAACCAGCAGAACACCGCCGGGCCGAAGCTGAGTTGATCCACCCCGACGTCACCGAAATTGCCCAGCTGCCCGCTGCCGGCGACGCCGAGCAGCGCCATCACCACGGCGGCGATGAGCGCGGCGGTCAGCACCTTCGCCAGCGCGGGAAGCAGCGGCAACGGCCGACGGGCGCACTGCTGGCCGACGGCCACCCCCGACGCGGCGCCGATGATCAGCAACGCCACCCACGCCGGGCCCAGCGGCGGAGTGGGGACCGCGGCCAGGATCGGTAGCGCCGGGATGTCGCCGCCGAGCACCGTGAACGCGCTGAACAACGCGGGTCCGATATGCGCACTGGATCCGACCGCCATCGCGGTCGCCCCCACCAGGACGTTGGGCACGTACAGCACCGCCAGCAGGGTGAGGCTGAGCTGGCCGAACAGCGAATCGGTGATCGCGTACAGCTCGTGCATGGTGCCCCAGTGCAGCACCAGGGAGGCGGCCGTCACCGCACCGGCCAGCCCGAACAGGGCCAGCATGCCGTTGACCGCGGCCCGCAGCGAGTCGGCCAGCCACTCCGGCAGCGGTGTCTCGGCCAGCACCCGCCGGCCCACCTGAGTTCCCACGCCGATCGCCGCGCCGATCGCATGCACCAGGAACACCCGCGCGAAGGCGCCCAGGGCGTGCGGGGTCTGCAGCTCGGTGATGACCGATGCGGCGTCGTGGATGACCGCCAGCGAGATGGCCGCGATCAGCAACGGGCCGCCCAGTGCCGACGCCACGATCCAGCGGATGACGAACCATGAGGCACCGCGGTCGGTGGCCTGCGCGGTGGTCCGCGCGGTTCCGGCCACCATCAGCAGCGCCGGCAGCAGCGGCAGCACACCCAGCTCCCGGCCGCCGATCGAGATCGGCACCTGGTGCACGCCCAGCCACATGCTGGCGATCGCACCCGACGCCCCGGTCATGTCGCTGTTGGCGATCAGCAACTGCAGCAGCGTCACCGCCGCGATGACCGTCAACGCGACGACGGACGGGCCGAACGCGACCCGCACCAAGTCGCGGGTCGGGTTCGAGCCTGGTCTACCGCCGGCCACCGATGTCACGCTGCGAGCACGTTCAACTCGGCGCGCGGGCGCGGGTTAGGGCTGCGCCGGCCCCGACGAGGCGGAGCCGCCCTGCGACTGCTGACCGCCCGTCGAGCTCTGCCCCTGACCGGATCCGCTCTGGCCACCCGTCGAGGAACCGCCCGAACCGCCGGCCGGCGGCGGGCTGAAGCTGGGGAATCCGGTCGGCGGCGTCGGCGGGCCCTGCGGCGCCGACTGCGCCTGCTGCGAGCCGGAATTGAACCCGCCCGACGAGGAGCCCGGCGCCGACTGGGCGCTGAAGCCCCCGCTGGACGGCGCGGACGGGTAGCCGCCGTACGACGGGTACCCGGACTGCTGCGGGCCCTGGTGACCGTAACCCTGCTGGCCCGGCTGACCGTAGTAGTTCCCACCGGGCGGCAGCCCGTACTGCGCGTAGGGGTCGTACTTGGGCCGCGGAGCCGGAGCGGTCACGACCCCGGCCTCCAACAGCAGAAGCCCGACCGCGGCGGCGGCCTGCAGGACGCTGAAGGTCAGCACCAGCCACAAGCCCCAGCCGACGGTGTAGCCGTCGCTGGAGTCGGCGACCGTCGAAATCGCCAGCAGCGCTCCCAGCACGGCGATCACGGCGACCACCGGGGTGTAGAGCTTCGCCTTGGGCAGCAGGCTCACTCCGGCCAGCAGTGCCGCCAGCAGCGCCAGCGGAACCGTGTGGCCGGCATCGCCGAGGATCAGCGGGTACTCACCGTCGGTGACGGTCACGATCGGCCCGAAATTCGCCAGATAGACGCCGAACCCCAGCGCCACCACCGCGATCTGCAGGTACAGCGGCAACTTGCTCTCGGCATCGGACGGTTTGGCGAAAGACGGGGCCGATGGTCCGTAGGAGCCCGGCGGTGGGCCGGGCTGGAAGCCGGGGGACCCGGACGAGTAGGTCATGACCTCTCCTGTGCTTGGGGGCAGGCGCTCAGCGGCGCCGCGGTTCGCTCACCCACGCTAGCGCACTCCCGGGTGTACCCGGCGGGTGAACACCGCCCGGGAAGGGGACCCCGCGGTTGCCCACCGAATGAGAACACGTTCTAATCACCGATATGGATTACGGGCTTGTGCTGTTCACCAGTGACCGTGGTATCGATCCGGCGGCGGCGGCCACGCTGGCCGACGAACATGGCTTCACCACGTTTTATGTGCCCGAGCACACCCATATTCCGGTCAAGCGGCAGGCTGCGCATCCGACCACCGGTGACGAGTCGCTGCCCGATGATCGTTATATGCGCACGCTGGATCCGTGGGTCAGCCTCGGGGCCGCGTGCGCGGTGACCTCGCGGGTGCGGTTGTCCACGGCGGTGGCGTTGCCGGTCGAGCATGATCCGATCACGCTGGCCAAATCGATCGCCACGCTCGATCACCTCTCCGGCGGGCGGGTCAGCCTGGGGGTCGGCTTCGGCTGGAACACCGACGAACTGGCCGATCACGGGGTGCCGGCCGGGCGGCGGCGCACCATGCTGCGCGAATACCTGGAGGCGATGCGGGCGCTGTGGACCGAAGAGGAAGCGTCGTTCGAGGGCGAGTTCGTCAACTTCGGGCCGAGTTGGGCCTGGCCCAAACCGGTGCAGTCGCACATTCCGGTGCTGGTCGGGGCGGCCGGCACCGAGAAGAACTTCAAGTGGATCGCCCGCAGCGCCGACGGCTGGATCACCACGCCGCGCGACTTCGACATCGACGAGCCGGTGAAGCTGCTGCACGACACCTGGGCGGCCGCCGGCCGTGACGGGGCGCCGCAGATCGTGGCACTGGACTTCAAGCCGGTGCCCGAGAAGCTGGCGCACTGGGCCGACATCGGCGTCACCGAGACGCTGTTCGGCCTGCCCGACAAGCCCGAAGCCGAAGTCGCCGCCTACGTCGAACGCCTCGCCGGCAAGTTGGGGCTCACCTCCTAGCGGCGAGCCTTACAGGCTGCAGCGGTTGCCGTAGTCCAGCGCCCGCACCGTGATGGGCGTGCCCAGCGGCTCGCCGTCGGACAGCAGCGCCACCAGGTCGTCGTCTTCGGTGGTCGCCAGGAACCGGCTGCCGTCGGCGTCGAGGCGGCCGATGACGATCCCGGTACGGGTCTCCCAGTCGTAGCGGACGCTGTAGGTCTCGATGGTGGCCGCACCGTCGGCGTGCTCGGTGACCGCGAGGGTGGGCGCGGCGTCGGCCTCGGCCTGCCGCACCGCGCTGCGGTCCGGTTGCCACGGCGTGGGGGTGGCCGAGTACACCCCGACCGAATACTTGCTCTGCATGCCGCCGTTGGCGCCGACGAGCGCGAATTGCCCCGGGGCGCTTCGGGTAGCCGCGACGGCCTCGGCGATGGCGTGCATCGAGTAGTTGTTGCCGGCGCCGCCGAAGAATGGCAACCCGCCGGTCAGGGTCAGGCCGCGCGGGTCGTCGGCGGCCAGCCCGAAGGCGTCGCAGATGTTGAACACCGGCACCGGAAAGCAGCTGTAGAGGTCCATGGCCGCGACGTCGTCGAAACCGATCCCGGCCATCGCGAGCGCTTCGGCGGTGGCCGCCACCGCCGCCGGGTAGGCACCCAGGTCGGGGCGCTGCAGCAGGCGCTGCTCGCGCATGTCGGCGTGGCCGTGCAGATACACCCAGCGGTCCTGCGCGACGCCGAGGCGCCGGGCGGCCGCCACCGACATCAGCAGCGCAGCGGCGCCCTGGTTGACCTGGTCGCGGGCCACCAGCAGCCGCGGGTAGGGGTCGCAGATCATCCGGTTGGCGGTGCTGATGGTGGTCAGCTCGTCGACCGACCGCTCCACCGGGGAGGCCGAGAACGGGTTCTTGGCGGCGATCTTGCTCATCGGGGCGAACAGCTCCCCCATGTCCTGCAGGTAGTCGGCCGGGCTGCGACCCAGCCGGGCGCGCCGGGCGTTCTCCAGCAGGCCGTACTGCACCGGCGCACCGGTCAGCCCGTGGATCACGGTGTAGTGCTCGACGAACTCCTCCAGCCCGAAGCCGCGGTCTTCGAGCTGCCCGTCGATGGTCTCGGTGAAGTCCGGCCTGTCTTCGTTCGCCGCGGCCTTGGCGAAGTGGCGCAGCGTCGAGGTCGCGTCGGATCCGCACAGCAGCACCACGTCGGCGGTGCCGGCGGCGATCTCGCCGGCGAACTCGCTGAGCAGCTTCTGCGGCCCCTGACCGCCCACCTTGTCCAACACCGCCCGCGCCGGGTCGGCGCCGATCAGCCGCGCTACCGACCGCGGAAAGTTGTTCGACTTGCCCAGCGGCGCAGGCGCTTTCGGAATCGAGTTCTCGAACTGCCGGGTGGCCACCACGACGTCGATGGCGTGCGCCGCGTCGGCGCCGCAGTCGGCCAGTGCGGCTTGGGCGGCCGCGGCGGCCAGTTCCACCGGCGACATCGCGCGGTAGTCGGTGTCGTCGATGCGTTCGGCGGCCTGCCCGACGCCGACGACGACGGGCGTGCGCGGGTCGATGCTCATGGATCCCCTCACACGGGCCGACTGTGCCGTTTTGTACCCGACATGGTCAGGCGTACGAAACGGCACAGTCGGCGCCGTTCTGAGCTACCGGCTTTGCAGGATCTCCCGGGCCAGCGCCGCGGTTGCCGACGGCGTCTTGCCCACCTTGACCCCGGCGGCCTCCAGGGCCTCCTGCTTGGCGGCCGCGGTGCCCGACGAACCCGACACGATCGCGCCGGCGTGCCCCATGGTCTTGCCCTCCGGAGCGGTGAACCCGGCCACGTAGCCGACCACCGGCTTGGTGACGTTGGCCTTGATGTAGTCGGCCGCCCGCTCCTCGGCGTCGCCGCCGATCTCACCGATCATCACGATCACCTTGGTGTCCGGGTCCTTCTCGAACGCCTCGATGGCGTCGATGTGGGTGGTGCCGATCACCGGGTCGCCGCCGATGCCGATCGCGGTGGAGAACCCGAAGTCCCGCAGCTCGTACATCATCTGGTAGGTCAGCGTCCCGGACTTGGACACCAGCCCGATCGGACCGCTGCCGCTGATGGTGGCCGGGGTGATGCCGACCAGGCACTCGCCGGGGGTGATGATGCCGGGGCAGTTCGGTCCGATGATGCGGGTCTTCTGCCCGTGGTCGACGTTGTAGGCCCACGCATAGGCGCTGTCCTGCACCGGGATTCCCTCGGTGATGACCACCAGCAGCGGGATCTCGGCGTCGATCGCCTCGATCATCGCGTCCTTGGCGAACTTGGGCGGCACGAAGGCGATCGACACGTCGGCGCCGGTGGCCTTCATGGCCTCGGCCA
>CAYNJD010000094.1:0-11051 GCA_964397355.1 uncultured Mycobacterium sp.
CGGCTGGAATTCGACACCACGATCGTCAGCGCCGCCGACGGCAGCATCGCCGGGCTGCTCGGCGCCTCACCCGGTGCGTCGACCGCGGTACCGGCCATGTTGGAGGTGCTGGCGCGCTGCTTCGGCGGGCGGTTTCCGGCGTGGCTGCCGACGCTCAAGGAGATGGTGCCGTCGCTGGGCGCCCGGCTCTCCGACGAGCCCGCACTGTTCGATCAGGTGTGGGAGTGGGGAACCCGACAGCTGGAGCTTTAGAGTTGCCGGGTGACCGAGAACCCATACCTGGTCGGGCTGCGGCTGGCCGGCCGCAAGGTGGTCGTGGTGGGCGCCGGAAGCGTCGCGCAGCGGCGGCTGCCGCTGTTGGTGGACAGCGGCGCGCAGGTGGTGGTGGTCGCGCCCGCCGCCACGCCGGCGGTCGAGGCGCTGGGGGAGCGCAAGCCCGGTATCACCCTGATTTCGCGCGCCTACCGCGACGGTGATCTGGCCGATGCCTGGTATGCCATCGCTGCCACCGACGACGCGGACGTCAACGCCGCCGTCGTCGCCGAGGCGGACCGCCGCCGCGTCTTCTGTGTGCGCGCCGATCTCGCCGTCGAGGGGTCCGCGGTCACCCCGGCCACCTTCGGCTATGCCGGCCTGTCGGTGGGTGTGCTCGCCGGTGGCGAGCACAACCGGTCGGCGGCGATTCGCTCGGCCATCCGGGAGGCGCTGCAGGACGGCACGATCACCCTGGAAGCCGAGGCGACCTCCGATGTGGTGCGCGGCGGCGTGGCACTGGTCGGCGGCGGGCCCGGTGATCCGGAACTGATCACGGTGCGCGGTCGCCGGATGCTCTCGCATGCCGATGTGGTGGTGGCCGATCGGCTCGCGCCGCCCGAACTGCTCGCCGAACTGCCCCCGCGCGTCGAAGTCATCGACGCCGCCAAGATCCCCTACGGGCGGGCGATGGCCCAGGACGCCATCAACGCGTTGATGATCGAGCGTGCCACCGCCGGCAAGTTCGTGGTGCGGCTCAAAGGCGGTGACCCGTTCGTGTTCGCCCGCGGCTACGAGGAGGTGCTGGCCTGCACCGACGCCGGGATTCCGGTGACGGTGGTCCCCGGTGTGACAAGTGCCATAGCGGTGCCCGCCCAGGCCGGCGTTCCGGTCACCCATCGAGCTGTCAACCACGAATTCGTGGTGGTCAGCGGGCATGTTTCTCCCGGCGACCCCGAATCGTTAGTGAATTGGGACGCACTGGCCGCGATGCGCGGCACGATCGTGCTGCTGATGGCCATCGAACGCATCGAACAGTTCAGCGCGGTGCTGCAAAAAGGCGGCCGACCTGCGGATACGCCGGTACTCGTGGTTCAACACGGCACCACGCCCGCCCAGCACACGCTGCGAGCTACGCTGGCCGACGCGCCGGAGAAAATCCGCGCGGAGGGCATCCGACCTCCTGCGATCGTCGTTATCGGCGCCGTCGCGGGGTTCGGGGTTTAAACATCTCTTAATATTACTGTAGGGTAGCCGGTTATGACTGCTCTTGATGATGCAGGGCGGGCTACCGCGCAGTGGTCGGCAGACGCCGCCGAGGCGGTGCCCCCGGGGCGCCCCGGGTCGGACATCATGACCCGGACCAGCAAATACGTGTCGTCCTGGCTGCCGTCTCGCCGGTTCATCTACGCCGTGATCGCCATCGGTGGCATGCAGCTGCTGGCCACCATGGACAGCACCGTGGCAATCGTCGCGCTTCCTAAGATCCAGGACGACCTGGGCCTGTCCGACGCCGGCCGCGGCTGGGTGATCAGCGCCTATGTACTGACCTTCGGCGGGCTGATGCTGCTCGGCGGGCGGCTCGGTGACACCATCGGCCGCAAGCGGACCTTCATCAGCGGCGTCGCGCTGTTCACCATCGCCTCGGTGCTGTGTGCGGCCGCCTGGGATGCCCCCACGCTGGTGATCGCCCGGCTGCTGCAGGGTGTCGGTTCGGCCATCGCCTCACCCACCGCGCTGGCGCTGATCGCCACCACCTTCCCGAAAGGACCCGCCCGCAACGCCGCCACCGCGGTGTTCGGCGCGATGACGGCCGTCGGGTCGGTGATGGGACTGGTGGTCGGCGGCGCGCTGACCGAGGTGTCGTGGCGGCTGGCATTCGCCGTCAACGTGCCGATCGGCCTGCTGATGATCTATCTGGCCCGCACCGCGCTGTCGGAGACTCATCGGGAGCGGATGAAGCTGGACGCCGCCGGGGCGCTGCTGGCGACCCTGGGCTGCACCGCGGCGGTGTTCGCGTTCACGATCGGCCCGGAGCAGGGCTGGGTATCGGTGATCACCATCGGCTCCGGTGTGGTGGCGGTGGTCGCGCTGCTGGCGTTCGCCGTGGTGGAGCGCAGCGCCGAGAACCCGGTCGTGCCGTTCAGCCTGTTCGCCGACCGCAACCGGCTGGCCACCTTCGCGGCCATCTTCCTGGCCGGCGGCGTGCTGTTCACCGTGACGGTGACCATCGGCCTGTACGTGCAGGACCTGATGGGCTACTCGGCGTTGCGCGCCGGTGTCGGGTTCATCCCGTTCGTCATCGGGCTGGGCGTCGGACTGGCGGTGTCCTCGCAGCTGGTGCGGCTGTTCCCGCCCCGGGTGCTGGTGATCGCCGGCGGCGTCGTGGTGCTGGGGGCGATGCTCTACGGCTCGACCGTCGACCGCGACATCGCCTACTTCCCGAACTTCGTGACGTTGATCGTGCTCGGCGGGCTCGGGATGGGTGTGATCGTGGTGCCGCTGACATTGTCGGCGATCGCCGGCGTCGGATTCGACCAGATCGGCCCGACCTCGGCGATCGCGCTGATGCTGCAGAACCTCGGTGGCCCGATCGTGCTGGCGGTCATCCAGGCCGTCATCACCTCGCGCACGCTGTACCTGGGCGGCACCAACATGCCGGTCAAGACCATGAACCCGACCCAGATCGCCGCGCTCGACGCCGGCTACACCTACGGGCTGCTGTGGGTCGCCGGGGTAGCGGTGATCGTCGGTGCCATTTCGTTGCTGATCGGCTACTCGGCCAAGCAGGTCGCACACGCCCAGGAAGCCCAGGACGCGTTCGGCGCCGGCAGCCTGTAACTTCGCCGGACGCCTCGCTGCCGCGGCGTCTCGTCGCTGAGCGGACTGCGGTAACCCGCTGCGCCCGGCTTCGCCGCGCTTGCGATCCCCGCTAGGCTGGCCTGCTATGGCCGCGCCGGGTAGGTCCCAGTCGGCCGGTCAGCCGTTGTCGTCCAGCGTGCTCGGTATCGCCATCGTGGCGATCACGGGCATGCAGCTGATGTCGACGCTGGACGGCACCATCGTTGTGGTGGCCCTGCCGCGGATGCAGGCCGATCTGGACCTGACCGATGCCGCCAAGAGCTGGGTCATCACCGCCTACGTGCTGACCTTCGGCGGCCTGCTGCTGCTCGGCGGGCGGGTCGGCGACGCCGTCGGCCAGAAGCGGGCGTTCGTGTCGGGCGTCGGGGTGTTCACCATCGCCTCGCTGGTGTGCGGGGTGGCCACCGATGCCGCCACCTTGATCGTGGCCCGCGCGGTGCAGGGCATCGGGGCCGCGGTGGCCGCGCCGACCGGCCTGGCGCTCATCGCGACCACCTATGCCGTCGGGCGGGCCCGCAACCAGGCCATGGCGGTGTCGGCGGCCATGCAGGGTATCGGTTCGGTGCTCGGGCTGGTGCTCGGCGGCGCCTTGACCGTGGTGTCGTGGCGGCTGGCCTTCCTGATCAACATCCCGATCGGCATCGTGATCATTGCGATCGCGGTGTCGCGGGTGACCGAGACCGACCGCGAGCTGCTCAAACTCGACCTGCCCGGCGCGCTGCTGGCCACCGCCGGCTGCAGCGCGGCGGTGCTGGTGTTCACCCAGGGCCCGCCGCAGGGCTGGCAGGGTCCGCTGGTTTTCGGCGCCGGCATTGCCGCGGTGGTGTTCTTCGGTGGGTTCGTCGCCGTCGAGCGCGCCGCGGCCAATCCGCTGGTCCCGGCTGCGGCGTTCGACAACCGCAACCGGGTGATGACGTTCGTGGCGCTGTTTCTGGCCGGCGGCGTGATGCTGACGTTGACGGTGATGATCGCGCTGCTGGTCCAAGACGTGCTGGGCTACTCGGCGCTGCGGGCCGGCATCTGCTTCATCCCGTTCGCGCTGGCGTTCGGTGTGGGCACCGTGCTGGCCGCCCGGCTGGCGTCGCTGATCGCCCCGCGCTGGCTGATCATCGGTGGCGGGGCGCTGGTGCTGGGTGCGATGCTCTATGGCTCCACCCTGACGCGCAGCATCCCGTATTTCCCGGATCTGTTCGCGCCCATCGTCATCGGCGGGCTGGGCATCGGGATGATCGCGGTGGTGCTGCCGCTGTGCGCGCTCACCGAGGTCGGGCCGCGTGAGATCGGGCCGGTGTCGGCCATCACGCTGATGGTCTACAACCTGGGCGGCCCGGTGGTGCTGGTCATCATCCAGGCGGTGCAGACGTCCCGGACGTTGTACCTGGGCGGCACCAGCGGCCCGGTCAAGAACATGACGCCGGCACAGCTGGATGCGCTCGGTGCCGGCTACACCTATTCGCTGCTGTGGGTGGCCGCGATCGCGGTGCTGGTGGGCGCGGCGGCGCTGCTGATCGGGTTCTCGGCGGATCAGATCGCCCGCGCGCAGCACACCCGCGACGCCGTGGAGGCCGGGGAGCTGTAGCGACGGCCGGCGGTCCTAGGCCGTCAGCAGTTCATCCTGACGGGTGCTCAGCGTTCCGCCGCCGGCGAGCGCCAGCACCGTCCACCTCGGGTCGGCTACGACGCTGGAACATGTGGCGGGATAGCTGAATTCGCTGATCGTGGCGCGCGGTGCGTAGAGCACATCGTCGGACAGCGAACCCGCCCCGAGGTCCATCCGGTGGCGCAGCAGTGGGCGGTGATTCCGGTCGACCCGCAGTGATCCCGACCAGAAGCCCTGCCGCTCACCGAATCTACCGATCTGCACTCGCTCGCGAACCCGCGCCGATCCACCGTCGTAGAGGTGCAGGGCGGTCGTGGTGGCATGCCGGGCATCGGCGGCGACGATGGTCGGTTTCAGGTCGACATCGAGCTCGCCGGCCACCTCGATCTGCCAGTCGGCGCAAGAACTCAGGGTCGTGGCACCCGGCAGCGCCACGGCGGCGGCAGCGCTGCGCAGCGTCAACCGGGCACCGGGCTCAACGATCAGACGGACCTCGATGGCGTCGCCACCCAGCGGGGTGGCGGCCGCCGACACCAGGTGCACCGTGTGGGACCCGGTATGGCGGGCGGCCAGACCACCGCCGAATTCGATGCGTGGCAGCCGGTTCGGGCAGGCAACCACCGTCACGCGGGAGCGCATCAAAGACTCGCCTGCTCGCCCAACTGGGCGCGGACCCAGGTCAGCACCTCGGTTGCGGCCGGGTCCTGGGTCAACGACTGCAACACCGTCGGCCGACCGTCGCGCACCATCGCGGCGTCGTGGGCCATCACCTGTAGATCCGCGCCGACCAGCGGTGCGAGGTCGGTTTTGTTCACCACCAACAGATCCGAGAAAGTGACTCCGGGACCGCCCTTGCGGGGCACCTTGTCGCCGCCGGCCACATCGATGACGAAGATCTGCACGTCGATCAGTCCCGAGGAGAATGTCGCCGTCAGATTGTCGCCCCCGGACTCGACCAGAATCAGGTCAAGGCGGTCGTGCGCGGCCATCAGGTCGTCGATGGCATCCAGATTCGCGGTGATGTCGTCTCGGATCGCGGTGTGCGGGCAGCCGCCGGTCTGCACGGCGGCGATCCGGTCATCAGGCAGCACCGCGTGCTTGCGCAAGAAGTCGGCGTCCTCGGTGGTGTAGATGTCGTTGGTCAGCACCGCCAGCGACAAGTCATCCCGTAGTTGTTGGCACAGCGCCGCAACCAGCGCGGTCTTGCCGGAACCGACCGGACCGCCCACGCCGATGCGCAGTGGTTCACCGGGCTTGCGGACCCGCTTGGGCCGATCGGAATGGGTGTGCGGCGCACCGTCGAGGAAATGGGGTGGCATGACGTTCCTTTCACGAAACGAACAGTGGGAGTTCGCGGGTGGTGTGCCGCTGGGCGAGGGTGTCCAGCAGCGGGTCGGACAAGTCGGCCAGGCCGGTGGTGGCCTGGGCGGCGGTGCGCTCGCAGAGGTCTGCCAGCTGGAACGTCAGGGTGGCGACATCGGCCGGATCCAGCGCCAGCAGGCGTTGCGCGGCGGTCGCCGAACTGGTCATCGAGGTGTACACGAGCGTCAGCGCGCTCTGGCTGGGATTCAGGCCGCTCACCGCACCCACCAGTCCGGCGACGGTGGCGAGGTGCGGCCGGGCGTCGAGTGCGTCCCAGCACGGGTCGCGCCAGACGCGCCGCGCCAGCCGCGCCAGACCGCGTCCCTGACTGCGTGACGCCTGCCGGGACGCCGGCGCTGGAGTGCGCGCGTCGGTTTCCTCGTCGGCGTCGGCAACGCTGAGATCGCCGCGATGCACCGCAGCCGCTATCGAGGCGGTGACCAGACCGTGGCTGCGGATCCGGCGCACCAGAAACGCCTCCAGCGTCGTCAGGTTCGTGACCAGCCCACTGGTCACGGCTTCCTCCAGGCCGCCGGAATGCACGTGACCGCCGACCGGCAGGCGCGAATCGGCGAGGGAGAGCAGCGTCGCCAATCCAGACATCACAGACCCATCAGAACAAGAAGTAGCGTTGCGCCATCGGCAGTTCGGCCGCCGGTCTTTCCTCCCACACCTCGCCGTCGATGCGCACGGTGAAGGTGTCGGGGTCCACTGCGATATCGGGTAGGGCGTCGTTGAGCGGTAACTGGGCCTTACCGATGGCACGGACATCGGCCACCGGAACCAACCGCCGGTCGACCGCCAGCCGCTCAGCCAAGCCCGCTTCGACGGCCTGAGGCGAGACGAAGTGCACCGACGTCGCTGCGGCGACCCTTGCGGCGGCGCCGAACATCGGCCGGGGAAATACCGGCTGCGGCGTGGGTATCGACGCGTTGGCGTCGCCCATCGCGGCCCAGGCGATCACGCCGCCCTTGAGCACTGCGTGCGGCCGGACACCGAAGAACGCCGGTTCCCATAACACCAGGTCAGCTAGCTTGCCCACCTCCACCGAACCGACCTCGTGGTGCAGCCCGTGGGTGATCGCCGGGCAGATGGTGTATTTCGCGATGTAACGCTGGACCCGGGTGTTGTCGGCCGCACCGTCCCCGGCCAGGGCGCCCCGCCGGATCTTCATCACGTGGGCGGTCTGCCAGGTGCGCAGCACCACCTCGCCGATGCGGCCCATCGCCTGGGAGTCGCTGCCGATCATCGAGATCGCACCCATGTCGTGCAGCAGGTCTTCGGCGGCGATCGTCGACGGCCGGATTCGGCTCTCGGCGAATGCCAGGTCTTCGGGTACAGCGGGATTGAGGTGATGGCAGACCATCAGCATGTCGAGATGCTCGTCAAGGGTGTTGACGGTGTGAGGGCGGGTCGGATTGGTGGAGCTGGGCAACACGTTGGATTGTCCTGCGACGGTGATGATGTCGGGCGCGTGCCCGCCACCGGCCCCCTCGGTGTGGTAGGTGTGGATCGGCCGGCCGGCGACAGCGGCCAGGGTGTCTTCCACGAACCCCGTCTCGTTCAGGGTGTCGGTGTGCAGTGCAACCTGTACCCCGGCCGCCTGTGCGACCGTCAGGCAGGTGTCGATGGCGGCCGGTGTCGCACCCCAGTCCTCGTGCAGCTTGAAACCTGATGCGCCGTCACGTAACTGCTCCCACAGCGAGTCGCTGCTGACGGTGCTGCCCCTGCCGAGTAGTGCGATGTTGATCGGCCATCCGTCCAGCGCCTCGAGCATCCGGCCCAGGTGCCAGCCGCCCGGGGTGACGGTGGTGGCCTTGGTGCCTTCGGCGGGCCCGGTGCCGCCACCGATGACGGTGGTGATCCCGGAACCGAGCGCTTCGGGAATCTGCTGGGGGCAGATCAGGTGGACGTGGCAGTCGACCGCGCCGGCGGTGACGATGCGACCGTTGCCGCCGATGATCTCGGTCGACGGTCCGACCACCAGATCCGGATGGATGCCGTCCATCGTGTCGGGGTTGCCGGCCTTACCGATGGCGGCGATCCGGCCGTCACGGATCCCGATGTCGGCCTTGATGATTCCCCAGTAATCGATGACGACCGCCCCAGTGATCACGGTGTCGGGTGCGCCTTCGGCCCGGGTTGTGCGCGCCTGGCCCATTGACTCGCGCAGCACCTTCCCGCCGCCGAAGATCGCCTCGTTGCCGGCGTGCCCGGGTCCGCCGCTGCGGTCTTCGGTGATCTCCACCAGCAGATCGGTGTCGGCGAGCCTGATCCGGTCGCCCGTGGTCGGCCCGAACAGTTGCGCATAGTGCTCACGGGACAGTCGAGCCATCAGTCGTCCAACCTCCCCGGCGGGTGCAGCGTGAGGCCGGGTACCTCACGTCGTCCGCCCAGCGGTACCACCCGGACGGTGTGCGGAACGCCGGGTTCGAAGCGGACCGAGGTGCCCGCCGGGATGTCCAGTCGCCGGCCGTGGGCGGCCGCCCGGTCGAACGACAGCGCCGGGTTGGACTGCGGCAGGTGGACATGACTGCCGACTTGGACCGGGCGGTCACCGGTATTGACAATCTGAATTTCCAGCCGGTCGTCACCCTCGTTGATCTCGATTTCGCCATGACCGAACAGGATCTCTCCGGGAATCACCGTCAGCCGATCGGATGATGCACGGAGACCAGTTTGGTGCCGTCCGGGAACGTCGCCTCGGCCTGCACCAGATCCAGCATCTCGGGAACTCCCTCCATGACGTCGTCACGCCGGAGCACCTCGCGCGCGCTGGCCATCAATTCGGTGACGGTTCGCCCGTCACGCGCGCCTTCAAGAATGTGGTCGGTGATGATCGCGACGGCTTCGGGATGGTTCAGCCGCAGGCCCCGGGCGCGCCGCCGCCGCGACAGCTCCGCGGCGTATGACATCAGCAAACGTTCCTGCTCATGCGGGGTGATGCGCATATCACGCGATCATGCCACGCGGCGTCGCGAAAGCGACATGGTTGGCTGTGCGCCCGGCTTCGCCGCGCCGACGGTCTCGGCATAGGCTGGCCCGCTGTGATCACCCGGATGTCCAAGCTGTTCCTGCGCACCCTGCGTGACGACCCCGCCGATGCCGAAGTGCCCAGCCACAAGCTGCTGATCCGGGCCGGCTACATCCGGCCGGTCGCGCCCGGCCTGTACAGCTGGCTGCCACTGGGGCTGCGGGTGCTGCGCAACATCGAACGGGTGGTGCGTGAGGAGATGAACGCCATCGGCGGCCAGGAGATCCTGCTGCCCGCGCTGCTGCCGCGCGACCCGTATGAGACCACCAACCGCTGGACCGAATACGGCGAGACCATGTTCCGGCTGCAGGACCGTCGCCGCAACGACTACCTGCTGGGGCCCACCCACGAGGAGCAGTTCACGCTCACCGTCAAAGGGGAGTACAGCTCCTACAAGGACTTCCCGGTGCTGCTGTACCAGATCCAGACCAAGTACCGCGACGAGGCGCGGCCGCGGGCCGGGATCCTGCGCGGCCGCGAGTTCGTGATGAAGGACTCCTACTCCTTCGACGTCGACGACGCCGGGCTCAAAGCCTCCTACAACGCGCATCGGGAGGCCTACCAGCGGATCTTCGACCGGCTGGGCGTGCGCTACGTCATCGTGTCGGCGGTGTCGGGGGCGATGGGCGGGTCGGCTTCCGAGGAGTTCCTGGCCGAAAGCGACATCGGCGAGGACACCTTCGTACGCTGCCCGGAATCCGGCTACGCCGCCAACGTCGAGGCGGTCACCACCGCACGTCCGGAGCCGCTGCCGGCCGACGACGTGGCTGCGCTGCCGCCGGCCGTCGTGCATGACACCGGCGACACCCCGACGATCGCCACGCTGGTGGACTGGGCCAACGGCGCCGGCCTGGGCCGCCCTGTCACCGCTGCCGACACCCTCAAGAACGTGATGCTCAAGGTGCGCCGGCCCGACGGGGAGTGGGAGCTGCTCGGCATCGGCCTGCCGGGGGATCGCGAAGTCGACGAGAAGCGGCTGGGCGCGGCGCTGGAGCCCGCCGAGTATGTGCTGCTCGCCGACGAGGACTTCGCCAAGCACCCGTTCCTGGTCAAGGGTTATATCGGCCCGAAAGCGTTGCAGGACAACGGGGTCCGCTACCTGGTCGATCCTCGTGTGGTGGACGGCACCAGCTGGATCACCGGTGCGGATGCGCCCGGCAAACACGTCGTCGGGCTGGTGGCCGGACGCGATTTCACCGCCGACGGCACCATCGAAGCCGCCGAGGTCCGCGACGGTGACCCGTCACCGGACGGGGCGGGGGAACTGGTGTCCGCCCGCGGCATCGAGATTGCCCACATCTTCCAGCTCGGCCGCAAATACACCGACGCCTTCAGTGCCGACGTGCTCGGCGAGGACGGCAAACCGGTGCGGCTGACCATGGGCTCCTACGGTGTCGGGGTGTCCCGGCTGGTCGCGGTCATCGCCGAACAACAGCATGACGAGCTGGGTCTGCGCTGGCCGGGGCAGGTGGCCCCGTTCGACGTGCACCTGGTGATCGCCAACAAGGACGACGCGGCCCGCGCCGGCGCGACCGAGCTGGCCGCCGAGCTGGACCGGCTCGGCTTGGAGGTGCTGTTCGACGACCGGCAGGCCTCGCCGGGGGTGAAGTTCAAGGACGCCGAACTGCTCGGGGTGCCCTGGATCGTGGTGCTGGGACGTGGCTGGGCCGACGGCGTCGTCGAACTGCGGGACCGCTTCTCGGGGCAAACCCGTGAGCTGGCCGTCGGCGCCGAGCTGGCCGGCCAGATCCAGGCCGCGGTCCGCGCCGAGAACGGCTGAGCCCCGGTGTGGGTGGGTCGGTAGGGGGCCCGGACCGAGGGCGGGTCAGTCCTGGCCGCCCGGGAACGCCCGAGTGATCGGCCAATTGCCCAGTTCCCGGTTCCAGTGCGCGGCCAGCACCGCGCTCTGGCCCAGTGCGGTCGCCGCGAACTCCCGGTCGG
>CAYNJD010000095.1:0-11046 GCA_964397355.1 uncultured Mycobacterium sp.
CCGCCGCCGGCGGCGGTGAACATCTCGATCGCGGTCTCGATCTGCACCAGCGCGGCGACCAGGTTGGTCTCCAGGGTGGCCTTGTTGGCCCACAGTTTGCCCGAACCCAGCGGGGCACCCTTGCCGATGCCGGCGTTGACGATCACCCGGTCGATGCCGCCGAGTTCGTCGGAGAGCTGCCCGAACACCTTGGGCACCTGGTCGTGGTCGTTGACGTCGAGAGCTGCCACCGCCACGGTGCTACCGGGATACTTCTGCGTCAGTTCCTCTTTGAGCTCATCGAGGCGATCGGCCCGCCGGGCGCACAGCGCCAGGTCGCGTCCGCGCGCGGCGAAGGCGCGGGCCATTCCGGCGCCCAGGCCGGAGCTGGCCCCGGTGATGAGAATTTTCTGACGATTCACGACGGCAGCTTAACCCGGCTCGATAGCTGTCAAACCAATCCCGGGTCAGCTACTTGAGCAGACGCGACATCCGCCGGTCGGCGAGCACCTTGCCGCCGGTCTGACAGCCGGGGCAGTACTGCAAGGACTTGTCGGCGAACGACACCTCACGCACGGTGTCGCCGCAGACCGGGCAGGGCAGGCCGGTGCGCGCGTGTACCCGCAGCCCGGAGCGCTTCTCGCCTTTGAGCATGGCGGCCCGCTGACCGACAGAGCGGGTCACCGCGTCGGTGAGCACGGCGCGCATCGCGTCGTGCAGCGCGGCGAGTTGTTCATCGGTCAGCTTGGCCGCGGTGGCGAACGGGGAAAGGCGTGCGGTGTGCAGGATTTCGTCGCTGTAGGCGTTGCCGATACCGGCGATCACCTTCTGGTCGGTGATGACGGTCTTGATGCGTCCGGTGTTGCCGGCCAGCAACCCGGCCAGCTCGTCGGCCGTCACCTCCAGTGCGTCGGGACCGAGCCCGGCGATGCCCGGCACCTTGCCGGGGTCGTCGACCAGCCACACGGCCAGCCGTTTCTGGGTGCCGGCCTCGGTGAGGTCGAAGCCCGGTGCCTGCCCCGGCGTGCCCAGGTGCACCCGCAGTGCGATCGGTCCCTTCCCGGGCCGCAGCGGCGCCGGTGCCAGCGCGTCCGACCAGCGCAGCCAACCCGCTCGGGACAGGTGCGCGATCAGTAGCAGTTCGCCGGCCTGCAGGCCGAGGTACTTGCCCCAGCGCCGTGCATCCGTGACGGTCCGGCCGCCCAGCGCGGCCACGGGCGGGTCGAAGGTCTTGAGCACCGACAGCGCCGCCACGTCGACGCGGCCGACACTGCGGCCGACGGCGTGCCGGCGCAGGTGGTCGGCGAGCGCTTCGACTTCAGGCAGCTCCGGCATGCCCTCGAGTCTGCCCGGTTACCGCGTGATGCGCCGCGCGTCGCGCAGCACCAGCGACAGCGCCCAGCTGACCAGCGACAGCACGATCGCGGCCCAGATGGCATCCCACCAGAAGTGGTCGACCCGCAGCCCCCAGTGCGTGGTGTTCTCGGTGATCCAGGCGGTCAGCCACAGCATGAGCGCGTTCACCACGATGTGGAACAGGCCCAGCGTGAGGATGTACAGCGGGATCGACAGCAGCTGCACCACCGGTTTGATGAAGGCGTTGACCAGCCCGAAGATCAGCGCCACGACGAAGATGATGCCCACCCGCGCCAGCGTGGTGTCACCGCCGACGAACTCGACCCCGGACACGATCTGGGTGACCACCCACAGCGCGAATCCGGTGAGCGCGGCGCGAAGCAGAAAAGCCAGCATACGGCCGGATTCTGCCACTACCCCACCGCAAAGATCCGCGAATGCGGCGCGCCGTCCGCGGTGAGACCGGCCGGCCGGACGAATCACCGTGACGGCCCTCACAGTTGAGACCAGAGGTATCCGGTACCGTAGGTATTGACATGTCTTGTCGCGACTCCTACTTTTTGTCAGACCGGAGCGAGAAGGGATTGCCTGATGACCACTGTGGTGCGGCCGAGTGAACCGACCCGGGAAGAGTTCGCCGAGCGCCTGCTGAAGGGCTCGGTGAAGAAGTCCTACGCGCCCGTCGTCGACATCGACTGGAACGCCCCGATCGACGAGGACAAGTTCTTCCTGCCGCCGCGGATGTGCACGCTCTACGGCACTGACCTGTGGGAGTCGATGACCCGCGAGCAGCAGATCGAGATGTCGCGCCAGGAACTGGTCAACGTGCTCTCGGCGGGGGTGTGGTTCGAGAACATCCTCAACCAGGCGCTGCTGCGCGACATGATGCACAAGAACCCCACCGCGCGCACCACCCACTACTCGCTGACCGAGTTGGGCGACGAGACCCGGCACATGCTGATGTTCGGCAAGACCATCGACCGTATCGGCGGGGTGCCGGTGCGCCCGAAGCTCTACCAGCGCATCGTCATCAATTCGCTGCCCTTTCTGTTCCGCGGCAACATCTTGTGGGGTGCGGCGCTGGTCGGTGAGGAGATCTTCGACTCGCTGCAGCGCCAGATCCTCGACGACCCCGACCTGCAGCCCATCGTTCGGCGGGTGATGCGCATCCACGTCACCGAGGAAGCCCGCCACATCCAGTACGCCCGCGACGGTCTGCGGCGCAACGTCCCGGCGATGCCGCGCTACCGTCGTGCCCTGCTGGCCAACCTGCAGGGCGTCGGCGGACCGTTCTACCGCCACCTGTTCACGCTGCCGATCGTCTACAACCGGGTCGGGCTCGACGGTCGCGAAGCGCGCCGGGTGGCGCGGGCCAACCCGCACTTCCACGCCGCCTGCCGTTCGTCGTTCGCCCCACTGGCCGCCTTCTTCGAAGATGTCGGCCTGATGGGCCGGCTGGCGCGACGGATGTGGCGGCGGGCCGGATTCCTGTGACCCGCACCGTCGACGTCGTCGTGCTGGGCGACCCGGCACGGCTGTACGGCTTGCTCGACGGCGCCCGTGTCGTGGACCCGGCCGCGACCGCCCGCTTCGACAGCGCCGGGGATACCTGGACGGTGACCGGCCCGGACGGTGAGGTGATCAGCGCCCGGGTGCTGATCGACGCCACCGCCTCGCCGGACGACGTCGTCGCGACCCACGGCATCCCCAACCGGTTCCGGATCCCCGGCCCGCACACCCGCCGGCAGGCCCGCTACGTGGCGCGGCTCGTCGACGGCCTGCGCCGCAGTGGAGCCAGCCGCATCGAGGCCCGCCCGGCCCGGGTACGGGTGCGCCGGTATCTGCCGACCCGAGGGCTCTCCCGGTTCTGTCTGACCGGATCGGAGAGCACCGACGCCGAGATCTACGACGGGCCGGCCGTGCTGACCCACAACGGCGAGGACTACTCGACCCGGGTGCGGCTGACCGGGCACTTCGATCCGATCGACGGTCAATACCATTGGCAGGGCATGTTTTTCGCCGAGCTTCCGGGCGCCAACGTGACCGGTTCCAAGGTGAGCATCCGGATCGGTGAGCACACCGCGGATGGGCGTGTCGCCGAGCGGACGCCGTGGGGCACGCTCACCGTGATCGGCGCCGCCGGCTACCCGCCTTTCCCGCTGGAGGACGTCGAGATCGCGATGCCGCCCCGGGTCTAAGCTGCCAGTACGGCCAGCGACCACCCAGGAGACGATGTGCGGTTCACCTACGCCGAGGCGATGACCGACCCGAGCTACTACATTCCGCTCGCCAAGGCCGCCGAGGCCGCCGGCTATCACAGCATGTCGATCCCGGACAGCATCGCCTACCCGTTCGAATCGGATTCGAAATACCCATACACCCCCGACGGCAACCGGGAGTTCCTGGACGGCAAGGCCTTCATCGAGACTTTCGTGTTGATCGCGGCGCTCGGCGCGGTCACCAGCACGCTGCGGTTCACGCCGTTCGTGGTCAAGCTGCCGATCCGCCCACCGGCGCTGGTGGCCAAGCAGGCCGGTTCGCTGGCCGCGATGATCGGCGACCGGCTGAGCCTGGGGGTGGGCACCAGCCCCTGGCCGGAGGATTACGAGCTGATGGGGGTGCCGTTCGCCCGGCGCGGCAAGCGGATGGACGAATGCATCGAGGTCATCCGGGGGCTCACCACCGGCGACTACTTCGAGTTCCACGGCGAGTTCTACGACATCCCCAAGACCAAGATGACCCCGGCACCGGCGCGGCCCATCCCGATCCTGATCGGCGGTCACGCCGACGCCGCGCTGCGTCGCGCCGCCCGCAACGACGGCTGGATGCACGGCGGCGGCGACCCGGCCGAACTCGACACGCTGATCGCAAGGCTCAAGCAGCTGCGTGAAGAGGAAGGCCGCACCGACCCATTTGAGATCCACGTGATTTCGGTCGACGGGTTCACCCTCGACGGCATCAAGCGGCTGGAGGACAAGGGCGTCACCGACGTCATCGTCGGGTTCCGGGTGCCCTACATCATCGGGCCCGACACCGAGCCGCTGGAGGACAAGATCCGCAACCTGGAGCGCTTCGCCGAGCACGTCATCGCCAAGGCCGGGTGACTCCGGTCACACCGCGCTGTCAGGCGTGCTCAGTCTCACCGTGTCGGTGGGATAAGTTTCGGCACCGCCGCCGTTAGATGGTTGTGTGCACTGATCGCCGACGGCGGTCACGTACTGCAGCTCTTTCGACCTGCAGGAGGTATTCGATGAAGACGCAGATTTGCCTGCCGACCCCACCGCGGGTCTGCCACCGTGACTACCAACGGGCCGTCCACCAACTGCGCGTAGCCGCATCCGACACCGCCCAGAGCGCGGCGCGGCGCCAGCGGGTCCGCGCCGCCACGCAGTGCTGACCCCCGCCGCCTGACTTTATTTGCGGCGAATCCTTCCTGTTGTGAGGGAACTCGCTTACGCTTCTCAGACGCAACTCAGAAATCAAGCGCGTCCTGGGAGGATCTGCCGACATGGCTCGTCACCGCAGCAAGGTTGTGGGCAGCAAGGTTGTGGGCGCTGTCGCCTTCCTGTCCCTGGTCGTGCCGTCGGCGCCACCGGCGCAGGCCGACGTCGACGACGTACTGGAGGCACTGTTCACCCCGTTCCTGACCGCCGCGGGCGCCATCGACGGTGACGCCGTGTTCAGCCCGGCGGCGTGGGATTCCTTCCTGTCCCCCGAGCACTGGGATGCCGCGCTGGCCGGTCTGGCCGACCCCGGTCCCGCCGTGGCCTTCGACTTCTACGCCGAGTTGCACGATGCCGCCCAGCAGTGGATCAACAGCCCGCTGGGCGAGCAGGTCGACGGCTTCATCAACCAGCTGTTCGGGTCGACGGTCATCGGCAACGGCGACCCGGGCACCGAAGACCACCCGGACGGCGGACCCGGTGGCTGGCTGTTCGGCGACGGCGGAACGGGCTGGGACAGCACGACCGACGGCGTCGCGGGGGGCAGCGGTGGTGCCGCCGGACTCTTCGGGGAGGGCGGCGATGGCGGCGATGGCGGTGCCGGGGCCGCCGGTGGCGACGGCGGCGCCGGTGGCTGGCTGATGGGCAACGGCGGCGACGGTGGCGACGCCGGCGACGGCGACACCCTCAGCGGATTGTCCGCCCTCGGCGGCGCCGGCGGCAACCCCGGACTGTGGTCGGGGACCCACGGCGCGGTGGGCCACTTCGGCACGCTGCCGGACGGTATCACCGGGACGACGGCTCCTCCGGTGGAGGTGTCCAACGGCTGGCTCATCAACGACCACGGTCAGGTCGTCATGCTGCACGGGCTCAACCAGGTATACAAGATCCCGCCCTACGAGCCGTCCGCCGACGGCTTCAGCGAGGACGACGCCGCTTTCCTGGCCGCCAACGGCTTCAACGCGGTGCGTCTCGGCGTCATCTGGGCCGGGGTGGAACCGGAGCCCGGTGTCATCGACTACGACTATCTGGCATCGATCGAGAACACCGTGCAGATTCTGGCCCAGCACAACATCGTCGCCATCCTCGACATGCACCAGGATCTCTACAACGAGGAGTTCGGCGGCGAAGGCGCACCCGACTGGGCGACCGACGGCGGCGGCCTGTGGAACCCGGATGCGGGCTTCCCGGCCAACTACTTCCTCAACCCGGCGCAGAACCACGCCTGGGACAGCTTCTGGTCCAACGCCAAAGCACCCGATGACGTCGGGCTGCTGAACCACTACGCGCAGATGTGGCAGGCCGTCGCCGAGTACTTCAAGGGCAACCCGAACGTGGCCGGCTACGAGATCATGAACGAGCCGTGGGCGGGAACGAACTGGCTGGGGAGCCTGTTCGGCAACCCGTACTTCGAGGGCCAGCAACTGACGCCGTTCTACAACCAGGTAGACGCGGCGATCAGGTCCGTGGACCCGAACAAGACGGTCTTCTTCGAGCCCACCACGCTCTTCGGCAGCCTGCCGGTGCAGACGCACCTGGGCTCGGTGGACGACCCGAACTCGGTGTTCTCCTTCCACAGCTACTGCATCACGACGTCGCTGATCCCCGACCTCAGCTTCGGCTGCGATCTGAACGCCGACGCCGTGTTCGCCAATGCGGCGGATTACGCGCAGGAGCACAACATCCCGGCGTTGCTGACGGAATTCGGCGCCACCAACACCATTCCGACCATCACCGCCAGCATGCAGGCCGCCAACAAGTACCTGTGGGGCTGGACCGAGTGGGCCTACACCGGCAACGACATCACCAGCGCGTCACCGGACGGCCAAGCGCTGGTGCTCGACCCGAGTCAGCCGCCGGTCGGGGACAACGTCAACTTCGACAAGCTCGACGCGCTGGCACAGCCCTACCCGCAGCTGATTTCGGGCACCCCGACGTCCTTGTCGTTCAACGACGGCGTGTTCTCGTTCAGCTACTCCACCGACCACGCCGACGGATCCGGTGCCTTCGGACCCAATGCGGTGACCACCATCTCGGTGCCGCCCGGGCAGTACCCCAACGGCTACACCGTGAACGTCACCGGCGGGCAGGCCACCTCCGAGGCCGACGCACCGGTGCTGACCATCAGCTCCAACGCCGGTGCGTCGACGGTCACCGTGACCGTGACGCCCAAGTCCTAATCCGACGGGCGGGGCCGCGGCGCCAACGGCAGCGGCGGCTCACTGGCGCGCACCGTCTGGCGTACCTCGCCGAGGCCCTGCACCTGCAGTGTCACCACGTCACCGTCGCGCAGCCAGCCCGGAAACGATTGCGGCGCAGCGGGGTCGAGGTGCTCGACCAACGTGCAGGTGGGCACGGTGCCGGAGCCGAAGACATCGCCGGGTGCCAGCGGCACCCCGCGCGAGGCGTAGCTGATGATCTCGCCGAAGCTCCAGTCCATGGATCCGGTCGACCCCATGCCGACGATCACGTCGTTGACGATCGCGGTGGCGTGCAGGCTGAGCCGGCCATCACGACGATAGGGTTCGAGCTCGTCGGGGGTGACCAGGTACGGGCCCAGCGTGACGCCGCTGTCCTTGCTCTTGCCCTGCCCGATCGCCAGCCGGCCCTCGGCGGCTTGCAGGTCGCGGGCGGACCAGTCGTTGAAGATGGTGTAGCCGATGATGGCCCGCTCGGCCTCGTCCACCGACAGGTTCTTCCCCGGGGTTCCGATGACTGCGGCGACCTCCAGTTCGAAGTCCTGGCAGGCGCTGCCCGGCGCCGCCGGCACGTCATCATAGGGGCCCAGGACCGTTGCCGGGCAAGCGAAGTAGAACGCCGGTATCTCATACCAGGTGTCGTCGAGTACCCGGCTGCGGCCGGTGGCGGCCAGGCAGTTGCGCATGTGGTCCAGGAAGCACAGGCTGTCGCGGATCGACGGCGGACGCGGAATCGGCGCCATCAGCGTCACCTCGTCGACCCGCACCGTCGCCGAGGGCGCGTCCAGCGCGCGTTCGCCGGCCTCGCGCAGCCCGCCGGGGCCCAGCCCGACCAGCTCCAGCAGCGTCGCACCGGGGGCCGCGGCGTGGATCATGTCGCCCTGCAGCACCCCGGTTCGTTCCTCGTCGTCACTTCGATAGGTCACCCACCGCACCGGTCAATCCTCACCTACCACGTCCTCGGGCGACTTGTCGGGCCGCAAACCCCGCCAGCTCGGTTGCCGCAGCCGCCCGTCGGCGGTTCGCTCGCTGTAACGCACCTCGCCGACCAGCGCCGGTCGAACGAACGTGACGCCCTTGGCATCAGCGCGAGGCAACGGCGCATCGAAGGGCGATTCGTCGGTGGGTGTCAGCGTCTTCTTCAGCGCCGCCAGTGCGCGCTCGGTGAAGCCGGTGCCCACCCGGCCGACGAACCGCAGGCCGCCGGCATCGGGAATACCCATCAGCAGCGACCCGATGCCGCCGCCCCGTGCTCCCTCGCCGGCCCGCCAGCCGCCGATCACGACCTCCTGGGTTCGCCAGTGCTTGGTCTTGATCCAGGCCGGCGACCGGCGCCCGGGCCGGTAGGCCGAGTCCCACTTCTTGGCCACCACCCCCTCCCAGCCCAGCCGGCGGGACTGTTCGAGCGCCTCGGCGCCGCCGGGCCTCAGCAGGTCTTTGACCACCAGAGAAGTGCCCTGCGCCAGCGTTTCCAACAGCCGGCGACGGTCCCGGAAGGCCGCCCGAAGCAGTGGGCGGCCATCGAGGTAGAGCAGGTCGAACGCCCAGAACTGCAGCCGGCCGGATCGGGCGCTGTTCTGCATCGCGGCGAAGCTGGGCGCCCCGGAGTCGTCGAGCGCGACGAGTTCACCGTCCAGCACCACGTGGTGCTCGGTGAGGTCGGCGGCCAGTGACCGCAGCTGCGGATATTCGCTCGTGACGTCGCGTCCGCTGCGCGCGCGCAGCCGCACCCGGCCCCGGTCGGCATCCACCAGCAGCCGGTAACCGTCCCACTTGCCCTCGAAGGCCCACCGGCTCGGGTCCAGCCCACTCACCGAACCGTGGGTGGCCAGCATCGGCGACAGTCCGGTGAACGCGAACTCCTGCTGGTCCTTCATCCGGTGCGCCAGCCATTGATCGCCGGCGGTCCGGATCAGCGCGTAGCGCCCCGAGATCCGGCTGCCGTTCAGCACCACGATGACCTCGCCCTGCTCGGGCGTGTCCTCCCACTTCTCGGTCACGTAGCTGCCCGAATCCCAGATGCGCACCGTGCCGGCGCCGTACTCGCCCTTGGGGATGGTGCCCTCGAAGCTGCCGTACTCCAGCGGGTGGTCCTCGGTGCGCACCGCGAGATGGTTCACCGACGGCGTGTCGGGCAGGTTCTTGGGCACCGCCCAGCTCACCAGCACGCCGTCGCGCTCCAGCCGGAAGTCGTAGTGCAGCCGGCGGGCGTGGTGCTCCTGGATGACAAAGCTGTTGCCGTCACCCGGGGCAGGTGCGGCGGCCGGCACCGGCTCGGGGGTCTTGGACGCGTCGCGCTTGGCCCGGTACCGGCTGAGCTGATCCCGCAGCGGCCGGTCCAGCCGCTCCAGCAAGTCGCCGTCGCGGGCCACGCGGGCCAGCACTTCGTCGTAACGCAGCTGCCGCAGGTCCGGGTCGTCGAGTTCTGCCCAGCTGCGCGGGGCGGCAACCGTCGGATGATCCCGTCCCCGCAGTGAATACGGCGCGATGGTGGTCTTCGAGGCGTTGTTCTGGCTCCAGTCCAGAAAGACCTTGCCGGCCCGCACCTTGCGGGCCATGGTCGCCGTCACCAGCTTCGGCAGGGAGCTTTCGAGTTGCTGCGCAACGCGTTTGGCCACCGCGACGGCACCGTCACTGCTCACCGGGCGCTCCAGGGCCGCGTACACGTGCACGCCCTTGCTGCCGCTGGTGACCGGGAACGTCTCCAGGTCCAGCTCGGCCATCAGATCGCGGATGGCGCGCGCCACTTCGGCGAGTTGACTCATCGACACCCCCTCGCCGGGGTCCAGGTCGAATACCAGACGCGTTGCCGGGCCGGGCTTGAGCACCTTGCGGCCGTGTGTCCACTCGGCCTCGAAACGCCACTGCGGCACGTGAACTTCCAGTGCGGCCTGCTGGGCGATCCAGGCCAGCCCGTCGAGGTCATCGATGATCGGGTAGGTGGTGGTGCCCGAGCGATGCTGCAGCGCGGCGCGGGCCAGCCACTTCGGCGCCGAGGACGCCAGCTGCTTTTCGAAGAACGGCTCCCGCTCGACGCCGTCGGGCCAGCGTTTGCGGGTCACCGGGCGTCCCGCGATGTGCGGCAGCATCACCTCGGCGATGCGGGTGTAGTAGTCGAACACGTCGGCTTTGGTGGTGCCCGCGGCGGGGTAGAGCACCTTGTCGGCGTTGGTCAGCTTCACCCGGGTCTCGGTGGGCTCAGAGGCCATGCTGCCAACCTACGTGCGGCCGCGCCGTCGCAATGCCGGTTACTCCCGGGTTCGCGTGGGCATACTTGGCTCATGCGCTCCATCTGGAAGGGCTCGATCGCATTCGGACTGGTCAACGTGCCGGTCAAGGTCTACAGCGCCACCGAAGACCACGACATCAAGTTCCGCCAGGTGCACGCCAAGGACAACGGACGGATCCGCTACCGGCGGGTGTGCGAGGAGTGCGGCGAAGTCGTCGACTACAGCGACATCGCGCGGGCCTACGAGTCCGACGACGGCCGGATGGTGGTGGTCACCGACGACGACATCGCGAACCTTCCCGAGGAGCGCGACCACGAGATCGCGGTGCTCGAGTTCGTCCCGGCCGGCGACCTGGACCCGATGCTCTATGACCGCAGCTACTTTCTGGAGCCGGCGTCGAAATCGATCAAATCCTATGTGCTGCTGGCCAAGACGCTGGCAGAAACCGACCGGGTGGCGATCGTGCACTTCGCGCTGCGCAACAAGACCAGGCTGGCGGCGCTGCGGGTCAAGGACTTCTCCAAACGCGAGGTGCTGGTGGTGCACACGCTGTTGTGGCCGGACGAGATCCGCGACCCCGACTTCCCGGCGCTCGACACCAAGGTGGAGGTCAAGCCGGCCGAGTTGAAGATGGCCGGGCAGGTGGTGGAGTCGATGGCCGACGACTTCGATCCCGACCGCTACCACGACACCTACCAGGAGCAGCTGCACGAGTTGATCGCGGCCAAGCTCGAGGGCGACGAGGCGTTCACCCCCGAGGAGCCGCCCGCCGAACTGGATGCGACCGAGGACGTCTCCGACCTGCTGGCCAAGCTGGAGGCCAGCGTCAAGAAGCGCTCG
>CAYNJD010000096.1:0-10729 GCA_964397355.1 uncultured Mycobacterium sp.
TACATCGTCATCGAGTAGGCCTGCAGCTCGTCGGTCTGCAGGATCACCCGCATCCGGCGGCGATGCCGGGCTGTCTCGCCCTCATCGAAAGTGTTGAACGCCAATAGCGCCGCTCGCAGCGCGTCACCGAGCCCGACATCGGGATCGATATGGTCCAGCGTTTCACGGAGTTGGTGCAGGTGCGCGTCGAAGTCGCCCCAGGGGATGGCGTTCTTGGAGGCGTAGTACCTGAACAGGGTGCGACGGGCGATCCCGGCGGCCTGCGCGACGTCGTCGACGCTGACCTCACCGAATCCGCGGGTGTCGAACAGGTCGATGGCCACATCGGTGATCTGCGCCCGCGTGGTCGAGCGGCGGCGACCGACCCTCGGCGGTGCCTGCGATCTGGCCTCGGACACTTTTCTCCCGACCCACTTCCGTTCTGGCACTCGATGCCATATCCTGACCGGGATTGTGACCGATCCGACAGTACGCTGTCGACCCCAACCGCGACGAAAGGCCGGCCCCATGGACAACGACCAGCAGATCGACGCCAACACCCAGACCGACCTCGTCGTCGAGAACCTGGTCGAAGAGGTGTCCATCGACGGGATGTGCGGGGTCTACTGACCGTGTCCGCCGCCGCCGGGGCGGCGCGCACCACCGACACTTTCGACCCGGGCCGCAGCTGGCGGCTGCATCCGCAGGTGTCGGTACGGCCGGAGAGCTTCGGCGCGCTGCTGTACCACTTCGGGACCCGCAAGCTGTCGTTCCTGAAGAACCTCACCATGGTCAAGCTGGTGAACTCGCTGGCCGAGCACCCCGACGCCCGGTCGGCCTGCCGTGCCGCCGGAATCGATGCGGCGGCGGAGCCGGCCTACCTGCGGGCGCTGAGTGTTCTGGCGGCGTCCGAGATCCTGATCGCAGCGAACTCCGAGGAGACATCGTGACCGCCCCCGCCGTAGCACCGAGCCTGGTCGAGCACTTCGAACACGGCCTCGACGCGCCGATCTGCCTGACCTGGGAACTCACCTACGCCTGCAACCTGGCGTGCGTGCACTGCCTGTCGGCATCGGGTCGGCGTGACCCGCGCGAGCTCTCTACGCAGCAGTGCAAGGACATCATCGACGAGCTGGAACGCATGCAGGTGTTCTACGTCAACATCGGTGGCGGGGAACCCACTGTCCGAGAGGACTTCTGGGAGCTCGTGGACTATGCGACCGCCCACCACGTCGGGGTCAAGTTCTCCACCAACGGGCTGCGCATCACACCGGAGGTGGCGGCCAGGCTGGCCGCCAGCGACTACGTCGATGTCCAGATCTCACTGGATGGGGCGACCGCCGAGGTCAACGACCCGATTCGCGGCAAGGGCTCCTTCGACATGGCGATCCGTGCGTTGGAGAATCTGTCCGCGGCCGGCTTCGCTGACGCCAAGATCTCGGTGGTGGCGACCCGGCACAACATCGATCAGCTCGACGACTTCGCCGCGCTGGCAGCGCGATACGGCGCCACACTGCGGATCACCCGGCTGCGGCCGTCCGGCCGGGGCGTCGACGTCTGGGACGACCTGCACCCCACCGCCGACCAGCAGCTGCAGCTGTACAACTGGCTGGTCGCCAAGGGTGAGGGCGTGCTGACCGGTGACTCCTTCTTCCACCTGGCGCCGCTCGGTGAGTCCGGCGCGCTGGCCGGGCTCAACATGTGCGGGGCGGGCCGGGTGGTCTGCCTGATCGACCCGGTCGGCGACGTCTACGCCTGCCCGTTCGCCATCCACGAGGAGTTCCTGGCGGGAAACGTGTTGACCGACGGCGGCTTCGACCAGGTGTGGAAGCACTCCAAGCTGTTCAACGAGCTGCGCAGCCCGAAGGCGGGCGGCGCCTGTGCCAGCTGCCCGCTGTATGACACCTGCCGGGGTGGATGCATGGCCGCCAAGTTCTTCACCGGCCTGCCGATGGATGGTCCGGACCCGGAATGCGTTCGCGGCTTCGGGGAGCAGGCGCTGGCCGGCGAGCGGCAGAAGCCGCGCCCGAGCAGCGACCACTCGCGCGGAAAGCGCAGCAGCGCACCTCGATCGCTGACCGTGCTCACCCCGACCAAGCCGCCCAAGCGGCTCTGTGATGAAAGTCCGATCTGAACGTGGCTCGTGATATCTGGTTCGAAACCGTCGCCATCGCCCAGCAGCGGGCGCGCAAACGTCTCCCGAAATCCGCCTACTCCTCGTTGATCTCGGCCAGCGAGAAGGGTGTCACCGTCTCCGACAATGTCGAGGCGTTCAGCGAACTGGGCTTCGCTCCCCACGTGGTGGGCGCCGTGGAGAAGCGTGACCTGTCGACAACCGTTATGGGGCAGGAGCTTTCGCTGCCCGTGATGATCTCGCCGACCGGTGTGCAGGCCGTCGACCCGGACGGCGAGGTAGCCGTGGCGCGCGCGGCCGCCGCCCGCGGCACCGCGATGGGCCTGTCGTCGTTCGCCAGCAAGCCGATGGAGGAGGTCATCGCCGCCAACCCCAAGACCTTCTTCCAGATCTACTGGCTGGGGGGCCGCGACGCGATCGCCGAACGGGTGGAACGGGCCCGGGCCGCCGGAGCGGTCGGGCTGATCGCCACCACCGACTGGTCGTTCTCGCACGGCCGGGACTGGGGAAGCCCGAAGATCCCGGAGCGGATGGACCTCAAGACCATGGTCAAGATGATGCCGGAAGCCCTGACCCGGCCCCGCTGGTTCCTGCAGTGGGCCAAGACCATGCGCCCGCCGAGCCTGCGGGTGCCCAACCAGGGCCGGCGGGGTGAGCCGGGACCGCCGTTCTTCCAGGCCTACGGCGAGTGGATGGGAACGCCGCCGCCGACCTGGAACGACATCGCCTGGCTGCGCGAACTGTGGGGCGGGCCGTTCATGCTCAAGGGCGTGATGCGAGTCGATGACGCGAAAAAAGCTGTGGATGCCGGTGTTTCGGCGATCTCGGTGTCGAACCACGGCGGCAATAACCTGGACGGCACGCCGGCGGCGATCCGAGCGCTTCCCGCGGTGGCCGAGGCGGTCGGCGACCAGATCGAGGTACTGCTGGACGGCGGCATCCGGCGGGGGAGCGACGTGGTCAAGGCGCTGGCGCTGGGCGCCCGGGCGGTGATGATCGGCCGCGCCTACCTGTGGGGCCTGGCCGCGGCGGGCCAACCCGGGGTGGAGAACGTGCTCGACATTCTGCGCGGCGGCATCGACTCGGCGCTGATGGGGCTCGGGCGGGCCTCGGTGCACGATCTGTCGCCCGACGACATTCTGATCCCGGCCGGCTTCACCCGGGCGCTCGGCGTGTCGGCCGACGACACGCGCTGATTCGGTCCGCGTTCTCAGGGCCGATCCTGATACGCCCGTGGCAGACGGGACGCGCGTGATAGTCCGGGACCGATTCCTGGTGCGAATATCGAAAAATTCCTTATCGTCGTCGTCAACAACTGGTGTACGACAGGTGAATTCGCTTACCATCGTCCGATGGTGGTTCGCGGCGAGCTCGGTAGTTCGACGTCGAGCCAGCTACCGGGGCAGCCGGTGACGCTGCTGGTCCCGGTTGGGTCGACCGAGCAGCACGGTCCTCACCTGCCGCTGGACACCGATACCCGCATCGCGCATGCGCTCGCCCGGGCGATATCGGAGCGGCTGGCCGGGGCGCCGAGCGGGCACGGCTGGCCGGTGGCGCCGGTAGTGGCCTACGGCGCCAGCGGCGAGCACCAGAGCTTCGCCGGAACCATCTCGATCGGCACCGAGGTGCTGAGCCGGTTGCTGGTGGAGTACGGCCGCTCGGCCTGCTGCTGGGCGCAGCGCGTGGTCTTCGTCAACGGCCACGGCGGCAATCTTCCCGCGCTGGCCGAGGCGGTACGGCTACTGCGCTTCGAGTCGCGCGATGTCGCGTGGCTGCCGTGTGCCGCTCCGGAGGCGGATGCGCACGCCGGTCACGCCGAAACCTCTCTGCTGCTGTATCTTTCGCCGGACGAGGTCAGGTCCGGCCGGGCGCAGGCAGGTAACAGTGCCCCGTTGGCGCAGTTGCTGCCGGCGATGCGCCGGGGCGGTGTCGCCGCGGTGAGTGCCGTCGGGGTGCTCGGCGATCCGACCACCGCCACCGCCGACGAAGGGCGCCGGCTGTTCGCCGAGATGGTCGACGGGAGCGTCGCCGCGATCGATGCCTGGAACCCCGGGCCGGACGGAATGCTGCGATGACCCCGGCGCGATTGCCTGACGGTTTCGCCGTGCAGGTCGACCGGAAGGTGCGGGTGCTGGGCAGCGGGTCGACGCTGTTGGGCGGTTCGCCCACCAGGCTGTTGCGGCTGGCCCCGGCGGCCCAGGGAATGCTGTCCGACGGCCGCCTGGAGGTTCGCGACGCCGTCAGCGCACAACTGGCTCGCACCCTGCTGGATGCCACGGTAGCCCACCCGCGTCCGGCCAGCGGGCCATCCCACCGCGACGTAACCGTGGTTATTCCGGTGCGCGACAACGTTGTCGGGCTCAAGCGGCTGGTGTCCTCACTGCGCGGCCTGCGCATCATCGTGGTCGACGACGGGTCGCAGGTCCCGGTCTGCCGGGAGGATCTGACGGCGACGCACTGCTGCGAGGTGGAGGTGCTGCGTCACCCGGACAGTCGCGGGCCGGCCGCCGCGCGCAACTCCGGGTTGAAGGCCTGTCAGACGGACTTTGTGGCATTCCTGGACTCCGACGTGGTGCCGCGCCGCGGCTGGCTGGAAGCCCTGCTGGGGCACTTCTGCGATCCCACCGTGGCGCTGGTCGCACCGCGAATCGTCGGGTTGGTCGACGGTGAACACCTGGTCGCGCGATACGAAGCCATCCGATCGTCGCTGGATCTCGGTGGTTGCGAGGCGCCGGTGGTCCCGTACGGCAAGGTGGCCTACGTCCCGAGTGCGGCGATCATCTGCCGCTGCTCGGCACTACGTGAGCTGGGCGGCTTCGACGAGGAACTGCGCTCAGGCGAGGACGTCGACCTGTGCTGGCGGCTGGTCGATGCGGGTAACCGGCTGCGCTATGAGCCGATCGCGCTGGTTGCCCACGATCACCGGGTGGAGTTGCGGGATTGGGTTGCGCGCAAAGCGTTTTACGGTGGATCGGCGGCGCCGCTGTCGGCCCGCCATCCGGACAAGACGGCGCCGATGGTGATCTCCGGATGGGCGCTGGCGAGCTGGGCGCTGATGGCGCTCGGATCGGCGATCGGCTACCTGATCTCGGCTGCGTTCACGGCGCTGACCGGGCACCGGGTCGCCAGGTCGATGCGAGGCCCGGACACCGCGCCCGGCGACGTGCTGGCGGTGACGCTGCGGGGCCTGGCGGCCGCCGGACTGCAGATCGCCTCGGCGCTGTGCCGGCATTACTGGCCGATCGCGCTGCTGGCCGCGCTGCTGTCGCAACGCTGCCGCCGGGTGGTGGTGGTGGCGGCCGTCAGCGACGGGCTGGTGGACTGGCTGCGGCACGCGCGCAGTGAGAGCGACCAGCCCCGGCCGCTCGGGCTGCCGGCTTACCTGCTGCTCAAACGGGTTGACGACCTGGCCTACGGCGCCGGTCTGTGGGGCGGTGTGCTGCGGGAGCGCAATCTTGCCGCGCTGAAACCGCAGATCCGTAGTTAGGTCGTCTTGACCGCTACGGTGGTGCACAGCGATGTCCTGGTGGTGGGGGCCGGGAGTGCGGGCGCGATTGTTGCAGAACGGCTCTCGTCGGATGGTGGGTGTGCCGTAACGGTGCTGGAAGCCGGGATCGGTCTTACCGATCCGGTGCTGGCGATGCAGGTGGCCGACGGCAGCCGGCTGCCGATAGGTCCCGGCAGCCGGCTGGTGCGGCGCTATCAGGCCGAATTGACCTGTCGGTCCGGTGGTGCGCTGACGATAGTGCGCGGGGCCACCCTGGGGGGTTCCGGTGCGGTCAACGGTGGTTACTTCTGTCGGGGGCGACCGGACGACTTCGACTACGGGCTGCCCGGCTGGTCGTGGCCCGACGTGCTGGAATCGTTCCGGGCCATCGAGACCGACCTTGACTTCGCCGGGGCCCAACACGGTCGATCCGGGCCGATTCCGGTTCGGCGCAGCAGCGAAATGTCGCATGGCAGCGGACAGTTCATCGACGCCGCGGTGCGAGGCGGGTTCGAATGGATTACTGACCTCAACGACGCGACCACCACGTCGCGATCGGGTGTGGGTGCCGTCCCGCTCAACATCGTCGACGGTGTGCGCACCGGGCCGGCAGCGGCATTCCTACTGCCCGCGCTCGACCGGCCGAACCTTTCGGTGCTCACCGAGACCCGCGCGGTGCGGGTGGACATCGAGCGCGGCCGTGCGGTTGGAGTGGATGCGATCGGCCCGGCAGGGCCAAGGCGCCTAACGGCGGATCGAATCGTGTTGTGCGCCGGGGCTATCGAATCAGCTCATCTGCTGATGCTCTCCGGTATCGGCGACGAGGCGATGCTGCGGAACGCGGACATTACGGTGCGGTCGGTATTGCCCGTCGGGGCTCGCTTCGCCGACCACCCGGAGTGGCTGCTGCCCGCCGGGTGGCCGGGAACGGCCGGCCGCCCGGCGCTCGAGGCGGTGTTGCACACCGAGAACCTGGAGATCCGCCCGTACACCACCGGCTTCGCCACCATGGTCGGCGACACCGGGCCGCCGGACCCGCCACAGCTCGGGGTGGCGCTGATGACGCCATCGGCCCGCGGCCGGCTGACCGTGGTCTCAGCCGACCCGAGGGTGCCGCCGCGCATCGAGCACCGCTACGACACCGAGCCGGATGATCTGTCGGCACTGCGCCGCGGGGTCGATCTGGTCGCCGAGCTTCTCCGTGCGAAAAGTAAAGTGGCCCAGCCGCGGTGGTCAACCTCGCAGCATCTGTGCGGCAGCGCGCCGATGGGAGCCGATGACGATGACGTAGCCGTCCTGGACGCCCAGTGCCGGGTTCGCGGCATCGAGGGGCTGTGGGTCATCGACGGCTCGGCACTGCCCCGGATCCCCAGTCGCGGGCCCCACGCGAGCATCGCCATGCTGGCCCATCGGGCCGCGGAATTGCTGCGCGGTCAGGACCGCAGCCGGTAGCGGATCGGCAGGTGCTTGATGCCGCCGACGAATGTCGTCGAGATCAGTTGTGGCGCACCGGTCATCTCGACGTCGTCGAGCCGGGGGATGAGTTCGCAAAAGAAGCTGTCGATCTCCATGCGCGCCAGCGCGGAGGCCACACAGAAGTGCACTCCGTAACCGAACGACAGATGCTTGTTCGGGTCGCGGCCGACGTCGAACGCGAACGGGTCGTCGAACACCTCCTCATCGTGATTGGCCGAGACGTACGACAGATAGGCCGATTCGCCCTTGGCGATGGGAACCCCGCGTACCTCGGTGTCGGCGGTGGCGGTGCGCATGAACTCCTTGACCGGGGTCACCCACCGGATGATCTCCTCGACGGCCGTCGGCATCAGGCCGAGATCGGCGCGCAGCCGCTCGCGTTGATCGGGGTGCTCGATCAGTGCGCGCAGACCGCCGGCGATCGCGGCGCTGGTGGTGTCATGGCCGGCGGTGGCGATGATGACGTAGTAGGACGCGGTATCGATGTCTGACAACGGTTCTCCGTCGATGGTCGCGTTGGCGATGGTGGAGGCCAGATCCTCGGTCGGGTGGGCGCGTCGTGCCGCGGTCAGCTCCGCGAAGTAGGCGAAGAAATCCAGCAGCACCGGCAGTTGCTCTTCCGGGGTGATCCCGCGCCGGTATTCGTCGTCGTCGCCGCCGAACAGTTCCTGGGTCAGTCGCAGCATCCGGGGAAAGTCCGATTCCGGCAGGCCCAGCAGCGACATGATCACGTACAGCGGGTAGTTCAGCGCGACGTCGGCGACGAAGTCGCACTCCGGGCCGATCCGCAGCATCTCGTCGACATAGCGTTTGGCGAGCTCGTCGATGCGGGCCTTCATCGCGCGCATGGCCTTGGGGCGGAACCAGTCGGAGACGATGGTGCGCATCTTGTGGTGGTGCGGGTCGTCCATGTGGATCAGCGTGCGCAGCCCCATCCCGGACTCCAGCAGCGAGCGCTGCAGATCATCGGCCGCGGCGGTGGCCAGCACCGGACGCGGCTCGTTGACCCACAGCACGTTGTCGCGCTCGATGTCCATGATGTCGGCGTGGCGGGTGATCGCCCAGAACGGCCGGTAGGGCTTGCAGTCCACCAACGACACCGGCGCGTTCGCCCGCAGATGAGTCAGGGCGGCGTGCAGCCGAGGCTCGTCGGTGTAGGCCGTCGGGTCCGCGAACACCCGGGCGGCCTCGTCGATGATCGGTGCGCTCATGCGGTTCGACTCCTTGCCCAGCGCCTTGTTGACACGTGTCAGCTTTGATCCAGTGTCGGGGATGTTCGGCCGTCGTGGCGGCACTTTGCGGCGATCCGGCGGATTAGGCTCTTGCGTCATGGTGACCGGATCTCGTCGCCGCCGGGGCTTGCGGGCCGGCGCTGCCGCAGTGGCGCTGATCGCCGCGGTGGCCGCCGGGTGCGCCCGCTCCGACGGTGCCTCGTCGCCATCGGGCGTCGGCGCCCGGGCGGTCGCCCTCAACGCCGACGTGGTGCGGACCGCCGCAGGGCTGGTTCGGGGAACGGTCGGCCCGGATCACCGGCTGTTCCAAGGGGTCCCGTACGCCGCGGCTCCGGTCGGGCCGCTGCGCTGGCAGCCGCCGGCGCCGGTGCCGGCGTGGCCGGGGGTGCGCGACGCGGTCAAACGTGGGCCGTGGTGCATCCAGCCCGACGCCGCCGACCCGATCAGTGAGGACTGCCTGACGCTCAACGTGTGGACGCCGACCGGATCGGCGGCCGAGCCGCTGCCGGTCATGGTGTGGATCCACGGCGGCAGCTTCATGCGGGGCGCCGGCGACATCTACCACGCGCAACGGCTGGCGGTCCGCGGCCGCATCATCGTCGTCACCCTCAATTACCGGCTCGGGGCCCTGGGCTTCCTGGCTGACCCGGCACTCGGTGAGGCCGGCAACTACGGGCTGGCCGATCAACAGGCGGCGCTGCGCTGGGTCCGCGACAACATCGCCGGATTCGGCGGCGACCCCGCCAAGGTGACCATCGCCGGCGAATCGGCCGGCGCCATGTCGGTCTGCGACCACCTGTCCGCGCCGGAGTCGGTGGGGCTGTTCCGGGCCGCGATCATGCAGAGCGGGCCGTGTCAGGCGCAGGTCGAGGCGCCCGAGGCCCGGCGGATCAGCCGCGAGTACACCGAATCGCTGGGCTGCGCCGAACGGGGCAAGGACGACGCGGAAGTCGCGGCGTGCCTGCGCGCGTTGCCGGCCGACCGGCTGAGCAGGCCACTGTGGTACGCCCGCTTCGGCACCGATCAGCTCAGCGGCCCGGCGGTTGGAACGCCGTTGCTGCCGACGGATCCGGTGCGGGCGTTCCGCGACGGTGACGCGGCCCGGGTACCGGTGCTGCTGGGGGTCAACCGCGACGAGTTCACCATGTTCGTCGCGCTGCGCTATCTGCGCGTCGGCAGAGAGATCACCGCCGCGGAGTACCCCGACGAGCTGGCGGACACCTTCGGCGCCGGCGAGGGCGACGCGGTGGCCGAGCACTATCCGCCGTCACGATTCGGCGGCAGCGTGTCGCTGGCGTACGCGGCCGCGGCGACCGACGACATCTTCGCCTGCGTGGCCGACCGGATGGCCCACGGGCTGGCCGCCGGCGCGCCGGTGTACGGCTATGAGTTCGACGACCCGCACGCCCCGGCGCCCGAACTCTTCGAGCACGTGCCGTTCCCGATCGGTGCCACCCACTCGCTGGAGATGCGCTACCTGTTCGACATCGGCGGCGCGCCACCGCTGGACGCCGCGCAGCGCCGGTTGTCCGACCAGATGATCGCGTACTGGACCGGATTCGTGGTCACCGGCGTACCGGCCGGCGTCGGCCAGCCCGACTGGCCCGCGATCGGAACCGGGACCGAGCGCCGGTGGATGTCGCTGCGCCCCGACGGCAGCCGGGTGATCACCGACTACGCCGCCGAGCACCAGTGCGAGTTCTGGGCGAGCGTGCGAGGCTGACCCGCGCGCCAATGACGCCGAATGTGCGCTCAGTGCGAAGGATCATCCGATATTTCGCCGCCAGTGCACGTTCGGCGGGGGCGACGGTCAGGCCGGCGTCACCCAGGTGGTGATGTCGGCGCGCACCACCTCCACCCCGGCCTTGTCGGTGACGCTGACCGGCACCACGACCTCGGTGCCCTCGGCGATCGAATCGAAGTCGGGCGGGTCCAGTCGGGCCGTGGCACGCAGCGACGTCGTCGCCTTGGCCAGGTAGGCCACGGTCATGGCCTTGGGAATCCAGCGGTGGCTGCGCGGCACCGTGGCCTCCATCAACATCCCCATCGCGACCTCGGCGGCGTTGCAGGAGGCGATCGCGTGCACGGTGTGCAGATGGTTGTAGACGAACGGCCACTTCGGCACCAGCACCTCGGCCAGTCCGGGCTCCATCCGGACCACGTGCGGCAGCACGGATGCGAAGTAGGGGACCCGGGCCATCGCCGCGGCCGAGAACAGCCGGGTGCCGCCGGGGAGGCCGGCAAGGCGTCGCCATGCCTGATATGTACTGGTAGCTCCGGTCACGCCGACCGATCTTACCGGCAAGTAAGATCGGTCGGCGGATGACGCCGCGGCGACCGGGTCGGCGGGCCGGCGGTGATACGACCGGGGATTTGGCCGCTGACCCGATCTGGGGCATACTGTTCAGGTTCGCCTGCGCC